>DNHM01000325.1:2817-15166 GCA_003485885.1 Acidimicrobiaceae bacterium | reverse complement strand
ATGGTTATGGCGTCAGCGCCAGCACTGCTGACCACCGGCTCGGCCACGGCCCATACTCGCGCGGTGGGCGTGTTCCAGACCGCTGCGGCCGTGGGTCTGGCGATCGGCCCCATCGTTGGCGGTCCGCTGGTGGAATGGATTGGCTGGCGCGCGGTCTTCTGGTTCCGGGTCCCACTTGGGCTTCTTCTCCTACTCCTCACGATCACCAACAAACCTACGACCGTTGCTAAGTCGAATGAGGTCGACCGAGTTGGCACATTGTTGGTCTCGATTTCGCTCGGCGCTGCCGTGCTTGCGCTAAATCTCACGGCAACGCGAGGTTGGGTCGACCCGCTGGTTGTTGGTTCGGCGGTGGCAGCGGCGCTGTCGGTGACGGCGTTTGTCGTTTTCAGCCGTCGGGTCGAGCATCCGGTTCTCGAACTCGAGCTCTTTCGTTCGATCGACTTCGCGACTGCCAACTTTCTGGCGGTGGTTGCGAACGGCGCCATGTTCGCGACCTGGCTGCTGGTTCCCTCGTTGTTGATAGATCAGTTGGGCACATCACTGCTGGTCTCGGGACTCGTTCTCGCTGCGTCGCCAGCCGCAACAGCAGTGGCGTCCACTTTGGCGGGCAGGTCGACGGGCCGAGTTGCTGGTTGGAAGCTCGGAGCGGCGGGACTTCTCGTCGAGGGCGTTGGCATGGTTGGACTGTCGCAGGTTGGCGTGACATGGTCACCGACACACATCGCATTGCTGATGGCCGTGGTTGGCGCCGGGCTGGGATTGTTCTCGGTACCAAATATGGCCACCGTGATGCAAGGTGTCGGTAACGACAAGCAGGGTGTTGCCGGTGGGCTTTCGCTGATGACCCGCACGGTAGGCGTGGTTGCTGGTGTCGCAACTGCCAGTGCGCTCGCCGACCGACTCGAACCAAGCCGAGGGTTCTTCGGATCTTTCGAGGTCGTCTTCGCCGCCAGCGGTGTTGTGTTGTGGGGTTCCGCGCTGCTTGCCGGGGTGCTCGCTGTCCGTGCCGCGATGACCGGACGGCTACACCTCTAGACGACCGGGGTGAACGTCGCTGGCAGGTGTTTGATGCCGTGGATGAAGCTCGAATGCAGCAGGTCGCCGTCGGCCGTGGACTCGATGTCGGGCAGGCGGTTGAAGATCTCTCGGAAGATCACCGTGATCTCGCGCCGAGCAAGATGAGCCCCAAGGCAGAAGTGGGGGCCGGGTCCGCCGAAGCCGACGTGCACATTTGGACTCCGGCGAACGTCGAAGTCGAGCGGGTTGGGGAACACGGAAGGATCGCGATTGGCGGCGAGGTAGAACATGCTGACCTTGTCTCCAGCAGCGATGGCCTGATCCCCAATGTGGGTGTCGACCATGGCGGTGCGTCGCATGTACGTCACGGGGCTCGCGAGCCGGACGATCTCTTCGACTGCGGTCGGGGCGATCGCTTCGAAATCTGCTGCCCAAATTGCGCGCTGATCTGGGTTCTCGGTCAGGTACCGGAGGCCCCAGCCGATTGCGTTGCGGGTTGTCTCGTTTCCGGCGACGACCAGCAAGATAAAGAAACTGGCGAGGTCACCGGGGGTGAGTTCGTCGTCGGGGACCGAGGCGTTCATCAACAGGCTGGTGAGGTCGGTGCCGTCGCCACCCTTC
Organism: Acidimicrobiaceae bacterium; assembly: GCA_003485885.1. Taxonomy (GTDB): domain Bacteria; phylum Actinomycetota; class Acidimicrobiia; order Acidimicrobiales; family UBA10347; genus UBA10347. Next base: position 13,525 of record DNHM01000325.1, on the reverse strand, counting down.
TTCGACTCGGCGACCTTTTGCATGAGTTCGGCTAGTTCGCCGCCGGCGGTGAGTAGTGCGGTGAGTACATCGCCGTCTTCGGGTGCGTACTCAGGATCGGTGGCAGCGATGATCGTGTTGGTGTGCCGGAAGACGAAGTCGAACTCTTCCTCAGGAACACCCATGAGGTCACACACGATCTTGAGCGGCAACATAGCAGCGACATCAACGATGAAATCAACCTCGCCACGACTCTGCACCCGGTCGATGATCTCGGAGGCGACAGTCTGGACAGAGTCGTCCAGTTTCGCGAGCATCCGGGGCGTGAAGCCGGCCGAGACGACTCGACGCAACTTGGCGTGTCGAGGGTCGTCCATAGCGATCATGGAGCTGAAGAATTCCAGGAATTCGACGGGGATATCGGTCACTGTTATGCCCTGTGCCGAGCTGAAGACGTCGGCGCGTTTCGATACCTGGATGATGTCGGCATGGTTGGTCAGTACCCAGGACCCGGGCCCGTGTTCGAGGGCGATACCTTCGGGCACCGGTGGCTCGTCGTGAAACGTGATCCCGCCAGCAGCGTGCAGTACTGCCAGGTCGGCGTCGATGTCGGCTGCGGGCCTGACCCAAAACTCCTGCAGGAGCGGGTTCGGCAAGAGGTCGTTGGCATGGTCAGCGACGGTGGTCATCACCCGACGGTAATGGCCCATCATCGAACCCGTGAAGTTCTCGCCGAATCCAGCGACCCGGAGGCCCTGAGATCACCTAAGAGCGGACCGGCATACCGTCGCGCTCGGAGTCCGGGTCAGGACTCGACGGTTTCGAAGATCTGCATTTTCGTTGCGTCGATGGCGATGACTCGAATGGCCTTGACGAAAGCGATCGACTCGGGGACCTCGAAATGTTGTTCGAGAGTGGTTCGAGAACTCCAGTGCTCAAGGAAGACGAAACGATGGTGGTTTTCGACATCTCGATGCACCGCGTGAAGCAAACAACCAGGCTCGGTGCGTGACCGCCGAACATGAGCCAGGCAGAGTTCGGCCATCTCGGCGTCAGTCTCGGCACTTGCGGTTACCGAACCGGTGACGATGATCATTGCGGTTACTCCTTGGCCGATGTCGTGAGCGAGACCCGACCGCCGAGTGCGTAGTGGTCGGACACAAAGAACGTCGTGTCGTCGTGTCTGACGGGGTCCCGATGGACGGACACATCGGACACGGTGACGCCAGGACTGGCGAACCAACGAGTGAAGTATGCATGGAACTCGTAGGCATCGGCACGGAAGTTATTGCGACGGCTGTCCCAGGTGGCATGCGGTGGCGTGTCTCCACTGAAGCTCAACTTGAGGAGCGCGTCAGCTTCGGCAACCCGCATGTTGGTGTCACCCACAATGAGTAGCGGCAGTGTCGGACTGGCCTCGATCACCTTGGCCATGTACATCAGTCGGTCAGCTTCGCCGCCCTTGCCAGAAGGCAGGTGAACGTTGGCGATGGTCAGGTCGAGGTCAACGAAGGTGGTCAGGATGGCGCATCCACCGACCGTCGCGATCGCAAGCTCGGTGGTGGCGAGTTTGTTGCTCACCAGCGTCGCCAGGTTGCCGCTATGGCTCTTGGGGTTTGCTGGCACCATCGAATGGGTTTCGACAAACGGAACCAGTCCGGGCAGTTCCTGGAACAGGACTACATCGGGCTCGACCTCGAGCACCTGGTCGCGCACCACGGCTTCGGTGTTGCTTGTCTCCCAGAACAGCGGCGCAGGTGCCGGTCGTTCGAGCAACGCCAAGTTCCATGACAAAAAGGTCAGCTCGGTTGCAGCCATGGGATGACTCTAGGAGCCTGGTTACGGGTGCACGCCGCCGTCGACGATGTAGGCCTGGCCACTGCAATAGTCCGAGTCATCGCTGGCCAGGAACAGCGCCAGCTTGGCGATGTCGCTGGCCTTGCCCATGCGGCGTAATGGCACAGTCCGTTCGACCTGTCTGCGGACTTCGGGATCGGTGAACGAACGCATGTCGGCGGTCATGGCTGTCTCGATGAGGCCGGGATGCACGGAGTTCACCCGTATCCCGTAACGACCCCACTCCTTGGCTGCGGACTTGGTCAGGCCGGTGACGCCGAACTTCGATGCAGAGTACACGGCATGGTTTGCGAGGCCCTGCAGTCCGGCTACCGAGCTGATGTTCACGATCGAACACGGCAACTCGGCCTTGATCATGGCCTCGGCCACGGTGCGCATTCCCAGGAACGTGCCTCGGAGGTTGATGTCGGTCACCTGCTCGAAATCTTCGATCGTGGTTGCAAGCAGCTTCTTCACCAGGTCTACACCTGCATTGTTGACCAGGACGTCGATGCGGCCATGGTCGGACATGACCTGGTCGACGACGGCCTGCCATTCGGCCTCGTTTCGGATATCGAGGTGGTGATAGCTGGCACCGTCGATCTGGCTAGCTGTTTCGGCTCCCAGGTCATCGAGTACATCGGTCAGTACAACCACGGCTCCCTCGGCAGCGAAAAGTCGACTGTCTTCGGCACCCATGCCTCGGGCACCGCCGGTGATTAAGGCGACCTTGCCGTCGAGACGTCCCATTACATTGTGAACCGAAGCGAGCGGGCGGCTTTTTCGCCGAGTTCGGCATCGCCGCTCCAGCTGACCCGACCGTCGTCGATTGGGCCTTGCGGATCGATACGGCCGCATGCCAGCAGGGCGAAGGCGGTGGAGTTTGCGTTCAGCACAACGTCGGGGTCGGCCAACGAATCGACAACACCAGCGCGACCATCGACCTTGACATGCATCTGCCGTTCGACGGGACCGGTCAGGTTGATGGTCATGCCCTTACCCTCGGGCAGCCCGATCTTTTTGCCCACGATGTAGGGCAGTGAGATCTCGATTTCGTTCAGTGCCATTTCAGCAGTTGGCCCACTCTCGTGGCCGGCGATGCCCAATGGTCCGCGCATGTCTTGCTCGTGCACCCAGTAGTCGAACACTCGGATGGCCATGAACCGACCATAGGTCTGTTGCCCGACCGGAGTCATGGACGGCAGGTCCATCTGTTCGGCCGTGTAGCCGGCCATCTCTGCTCGTCGAGCGGTGATTGTTTCGCGATAGGCCGCCAGCAGGTCCGCGTTGTTCGAATCGCTGACGCCAGCGATGTACGCGCCGACCTTGTCGAACGGCACGCTGTCAGTCCACGAGCCAGGTTCATCTCCGATCAGCATGTGCTCGACGGCTGCCAGGTGCATGGCGACACCCCGCACGTCCCAGTCGGGGCAGTACGACTGCACTGCCCATTGGTCATCGTTGAGTCCTGCCAACAGTGCGTCGACTGAGTCCATACACGCATTCAGGTTGGCGATTGCTTCGAGGCTCATTGGCTGTCTCCTTCGCTCGACTGATTGCGGTTGTAGCGGTCTGCGGCCGGGCCCATGGCTTTGAAACCATCTTCGGTGAAGCCGACTTCGGTGCCTCTATTGATGCTGATCCAATCGCGGGCTTCGAGGTATGGCTTGAACGTGGCCGAGATTGCCTGCTCGTCGCGTTTGCGTTTCGGTTGTTGCAGTTCGTAGAGGTGGGGGAACTCGGTCCACGCCGTAACCGCATTCCAGAGCCGCAGTGCTGCTTCGCCCGAAGGCGGGTCGATCAGTACCGGGCCAAAGAGCGCGTGGTCGCCGAAGAACAGTGTGGGCACGCCGTAACCCCCCGCGTCCATGACCCTGGCGTGGTCCGCTTTGATCTCGTCGTGGGTGGTCTCGTCGGCGATGGACTGGTCGACGACGTCGGGGTCGAGTCCTAATTCGACAAGCAGATGGCGGGCGACATCGGGGTCGTGCACCCGCTGGCCTTCTTCGTGAAGTGCCCGTCCGGAACGTTCATACCAACGGTCGAGGTCGTCCATGCTGTTGCGGCGCAGGATCGCGCCGATGCGCATGATCGACCAGCCATAGGACCAATCACGTTCCCACGGGTGTTTCTTGCCCTCGACTCGGTTGACCTCTTCGAGGCTAAAGAACTTCCAGTTGATCTCGAGGCCATTCTGTGCTCGGACGTCGCGAATCCATTTCGCGGTCTGATAGGCGTAGGGGCAGAGCACGTCGAAGTGAAAGTCGACAGTTGTGGTATCAGGGCTCATAACGACTCCTTGCGGTCGGACCGAGACTATTCGTGGTGTCGGGTCAGGTACAAAGTGCTGGCCCGTGAGTTGCAATGCGTCGCAGTGCAAGCGAAGCTGCGAGGGATGACTACGTCGAAGTTTGTTCCGGTTGCTGTCCTGCCCGACGATCCCGAGGGCGACGATTCATGGCTGTTCTCTCGTGGTGGCCAGGTGCTGCTCGTTGATGACATGACCACGGGTATGCGCCCGCTCACCACCGACGAGGCGAATCAGATCGTTGATCACGTGGCCAAGCCGCTGGTGCTGGGTCGTTTCGATGACGAGACCGCTCACTGGTGGACCGGCCAAGTGAGCGATGACTTCGACCCGTTCGATGCACCGTTTCCCGGCTTGGTGTTTTCGGACCTTCGGCGGCTGATGGGCACGCTCGACTCCGCGATCTGGAACGTGGCCGGACGGGCCACCCAGATAACCGACTGGTATCGCGATCACCAATTCTGTGGTCGTTGTGGCACGGCGATGGAAATGGACGTGAACGAACGCTCCATGAAGTGTCCCGAAGACGGGCTGGTGTCCTATCCGCGGCTCTCGCCAGCAGTGATCATGCTTATTGAACATCCCGACGGCCGAGCCTTACTTGCGACAAATGTTGCCTGGCGGGGGCCAAAGCCGATGTATTCGACCCTTGCCGGGTTTGTTGAGCCGGGGGAGTCACTCGAAGACTGTGTCCATCGCGAAGTCCTCGAGGAAGTCGGAATCTTTGTTGACAACATTCGGTACCACGACAGCCAGCCATGGCCGTTCCCGAACTCGCTCATGCTCGGGTTCTTCGCGACCTACGCTGGCGGCGACATCACGCCAGCCCCCGACGAGATTGCCGATGCGCAATGGTTTGCCAAAGATGACCTGCCAAATATTCCACCCCGAGCCAGCATCGCTCGCGCGTTGATCGACGACTGGCTCGCTCGGAGCTAGTGGGCGCCGGGTATTTGGTCGTTCGTTACCCACCACAATGACCGGTTGCACTTCGGCAACTGAGGCGGAAGCCGATTGTGCCAATCAAGGCCGACCTTGGCTGCGGGTTGGAGGTGAATTACGACGATCCACGGTGTCGATCTGCGCGGACCGAAGACTCCACACAAGCGGCAGCTGGCGGAACAGAGGGACGAACAGCGGCCCATGCCGCTGCTCGTGACAGTACATCTGGGTACCCAGTCCACGCCTGATTGTCCGTCGCTTCGGCATGTGGAAGCGGTCCATGATCCACCCGGTCGGGACCGGCATCGCACGCCCGTCAAGCAGCGTCGCTGGAATTGGGGTAGAACCTGCAGCAGGAAATCAGATCATTCGGGGGAATGTCTATGCAGGTATCCATGACAGTGAATGGTGATAGTCATTCACGAGACGTTGAGCCGCGCACGTTGCTCGTGCACCATATTCGCGAAGGTGTCGGGCTCACCGGCACCAACATTGGCTGTGACACCTCGTCGTGTGGGGCATGCACCGTGCACGTTGGCGGCCAGTCAGTCAAGTCGTGCACGATGCTGGCAGTACAAGCCGAGGGCGAATCGATCACCACGATCGAAGGCCTGGCCGAGACAGCCCGGGCCGATGGGATCGCTACCGGCGAGCAGAACTGGCACCCGATGCAGGAGGCGTTCCAGCAATGCCATGCCCTGCAATGCGGTTATTGCACACCAGGCATGGTCATGGCGGCAACGTCGTTTCTGAAGGAAAACCCGACGCCAACCGAGGCTGAGATCCGCGAAGGGCTCGAAGGTAACCTCTGTCGGTGCACCGGGTATCACAACATCGTGAAGGCAGTGCAGAGCGCTGCGGAAGGTGCGTCATGACGGCCACTATTGAGCCAACCAAAGGCGGCTTCGGCACGCGCATGTTGCGCAAGGAAGACCCCAAGCTTCTCACTGGCGAAAACAAGTTCATCGACGACATCAAGGCCCCTGGCCAGCTGTGGATGGGTATGGTGCGTAGCCAGTTTGCGCACGCCACGATCAACTCCATTGATACCAGCGGGGCCGAATCGATGCCCGGTGTACACAGTGTTTTGACCGGTGCGCAGCTCGCAGAGATGGGCCTTTGGCAAGCGCCGCTGCCGTGTGCATGGCCGGTCACCGAAGACATGGTCAACCCGCCTCATTATCCGGTTGCCATCAGCGAGGCGAAACATGTTGGCGACATCGTCGCGGTGGTGTTGTGCTCAGATCGTTATGGCGTCGCCGACGCAGTCGAACAGGTCGTGGTCGATTACACACCACTTCCTGCTGTGGTCAATCTGCAGGATGCCGTCGACGGCAAGGCCATGGCCCACAGCGACCTGGAGACCAACAAGGCGTTCCATTGGCCACTTGACCCGAACCCAGAAGGCACCGCGGCAGCGTTCGCCAATGCCGCTCACGTCGTCAAGGCCCGGTTCGTCCAACAACGGCTGATTCCCATGCCAATGGAACCCCGCGGCTGCCTTGCAGTGCCCTCGCCTGCAGGTGGCGAGATCGTGTTCTATTCGGCAACACAGATTCCGCACATCCTCAAGATCATGATCGCTGCGACGAGCGGGATTCCCGAGAACAAGATCCGCGTTATTGCGCCCAGTGTCGGCGGCGGCTTCGGCGGCAAGCTCAATGTCGATGCCGATGCGCTGCTTGCTGTCACGTTGGCTAACCACATCGGGCTACCGGTGCGCTGGACCGAGCAACGCTCCGAAGGGGCGGGTGCATCGCACCAAGGTCGCGGCCAGATCCAGCACGTCGAGGCAGCCGCCGACGAGAACGGCAAGGTCACCGCCATCAAGGTTCACCTCGATGCCGACATGGGTGCATACATGATGCTCATTACGCCGGGTGTGCCACTGCTCGGCAGCTTCTTGTACACCGGCGTTTACGACATTCCGAATCTGTCGTTCAGCTGCGATGGTCACTTCACCAACCTGACACCCACCGATGCGTACCGTGGCGCTGGTCGGCCAGAGGCCAGCTACGCAATCGAACGCATCATGGACATGATGGCGCACAAGATTGGCATCGCTCCTGAAGAGATCCGTAGCCGCAACTACATCAACGGTGGCGAGCACTTCGAGAACTTCGATGCAGCATCAACGCTGACCTTTGATTCCGGTCATTACAAGCCAGCGCACGACCGGGCGCTGGAGCTAGCAGACATGGCCGGGTTGCGAAGCGAACAGGCTCGGCGCCGCGATGCTGGCGAAACCAAGCAGCTTGGGATCGGTATGTGTACCTATGTCGAGATCTGTGGCCTGGCCCCGTCGCGGGCCTTGGGTGGCCTGAACTATGGTGCTGGCGGCTGGGAACACGCCACCGTGCGGCTGCTCCCCACTGGCAAGGTCGAGGTTGTGTCCGGCTCCACCCCGCATGGTCAGGGGCACGAAACAGCGTGGTCACAGATCATCGCCGAAAAGATGGGCATTGACCCCAACGACGTCGAAGTGCTGCATTCTGACACGGCATTGAGCCCCCTTGGGCTCGATACTTATGGGTCCCGTTCGCTCGCCGTTGGTGGTGTTGCGATTGCTATGGCTGCAGACAAGGTCGTGGACAAGGCCAAGCTGATCGCAGCGCACCAGTTCGAGGCGTCGCCCGAGGACATCGAGTTTGTCAACGGCAGTTTCTCGGTTGCTGGAACACCTACGAAGTCGGTGCACATACAAGAGCTCGGCTTCGCTGCCTTTACGGCTCACGATCTGCCCGATGGCATGGAGCCCAACCTGCAGGAGCAGGTCAATTTTGATCCTCCGAACTTTGCGTTCCCGTTTGGCACCCATGTCGCGGTGGTCGAGATCGACATCGAAACCGGTGGGGTCGAACTGATCAACTACATCGGTGTCGACGACTGCGGTATCCAGGTGAACCCGTTGATCGTCGAGGGCCAGGTACACGGAGGGATTGTGCAGGGTGCGGCCCAAGCGCTCTTTGAAGAGGCTGTCTACGACGAGAATGGCAATATCACCAACCCGTCGCTCATGGACTATCTGGTGCCGTCAACTATGGAGATGCCGAACATCACGCTGGACTCCACGGTCACCCCATCAACCACGAATCCACTTGGCGTAAAGGGCGTGGGTGAGGCCGGAACCATTGGTTCGGCCGCAGCCGTGATCAATGCCGTATGTGATGGACTGAGTCCGTATGGCGTGACCGATATCAAGATGCCTGCAACCCCGCAGCGCATCTGGAATGCCATCAACGCTGGCAGCACCGGAGGTGCAGCATGATCCCCGCAGCATTCGACTACACCGTCGCCGAGAACGCCGAACATGCCATTCAACTGCTCGGTGAATACGGTGACGAGGCCAAGCTCTTGGCTGGTGGTCATTCATTGATCCCGATGATGAAGTTTCGGCTTGCGGCGCCAACCCAGTTGATCGACGTCGCTCGCATCAGCGATCTGTCCTACATCCGGCAGGAGAACGGGCAGGTGGCGATTGGGGCCATGACCAAACACGCGGAACTCGAAACGAACGACGTGATCGCTGCAGCGTGCCCGATACTCGGGCATGTGGCGTCGCTGGTGGGCGATCCCTCGGTGCGCCATCGCGGCACGTTGGGTGGCACCATTGCGCATTCTGACCCAGCGTCGGATCTACCTGCAGCGGTGCTCGCGCTCGGCGGCACGATTGTTGCACGAGGGCCAAACGGTCAGCGCGAGATCGCTGCAACCGACTTCTTCACTGGCTACTTCGAGTCGGTGCTTGCACCCGACGAGATGATCGTCGAGGTTAAGGTGCCGGCGAACACGGGTGGGTGGAACTATCAGAAGTTCAACCGTCGGGCGCAGGACTGGGCAATTGTGGGTGTCGCTGTGGCCGATGGTGGCAAGGGCGTGGCCCTGGTGAACATGGGGTCGACGCCGTTGCGGGCAACGGCCGTCGAGGCGGCGCTTGCCGGCGGAGGATCGGTGGCCGACGCCGCGGAACTCGCAGCCGAAGGCGCCGTGCCGCCGGTCGACAACAACGCCGATGCTTCATACCGGACCCACCTGGCTCAGGTGCTCACCCGACGGGCACTCGAAGCGGCTAGCTGACTCCGTTCGCTCGAGCGGTCGGCTGGTAGGACGTCAGCCGGCCTGAACCGTCAGTGAGTGCAACCGATTTAGAAGAGCCAATCCCAGAAGCCGAGCAGCTTCAGTGCCAACGCGATCGCTGCGATGATCATCACGATTCGGATCCACTTTTCGCCGCCGCGTACCGCAAATTTTGCGCCGACCCAACCGCCGACGCTGAGTCCGATCGCCAGCAGGAACGCCGGGCCCCATCGAATATCGCCTTGGACAATGAACACCGGCAGCGCAATAACGGTGGCGAAGAAGATGAAGATGACCTTGACCACATTGGCGGTGATCAGGTCGTACCCCGACCGACTGAGCGCCGCCAGCAAGACCAACCCGACGCCAGCTTGAATCGCACCGGCGTACAGACCAATGCCAAAGAAGACGCCAATCGTCACATTGCGAGACCATGGCTCGGCATCGGACGAGACCTTGGGTTTGAAGATGGTCAGCAAGATCAGCGGAATCATGATGAGGCCAAAGACTCGCTCGAACGTCTCGTCGGTCAACCGGCTGATGCCGTAGGCCCCGACGAGGGACCCGACGATTGCAGGGGCGACGATCGGCACCAGGTTGCGGGGGATCTTGACGCCCTCGGAACGATAGGACTGAAGTGATGCGACGTTGGATGTCAGAATGCCGACCCGGTTCGAACCATTGGCCGCAACACCGGGCACACCTGCAAGAACCAGCAGCGGAACGGTAAGCATCGAACCACCACCTGCCATCGCGTTTACTGCGCCAGCAAACGTTCCCCCGAGCAGTAGGAGTACGGCCTCGAACCAAGTCACCAAGCGAGTGTAGGAGTTTTCACTCACCCTGGTCTTACTGCTGATCGTGTGCGGTCTCAGACTGTGCGATAGTGATTACTCGGATTTGTTGCAGGGAGAAGCGATGGAAGACACACGTGACGCCTGGAAGAATGTCGCTGGCAAGGTCGAATCACTCGGCCACAAACTCAAGCTGCATCTCGAACAAGAACAGGACGACGGAGTCCAGGACCGTGCCTCTAGCGATACGTCGAACGCGTTCGACCAGTTGGCTGGCCAGGTCACTGATGCGTTCGACTCGCTCGGCAACGCGGCGAAAGATGATGCCGTCCAGTCGGACGTGCGTGAAATAGCGGCGTCGATCAAGCACGCGTTGATCACGACGTGCCAGGCCGTTGGCGCCCAGGTCGGTGAGTTGATGGAACGCAAGTAGCGAATCGCGTCATGGCCATCTCCGCCCACGACGCTGGTCTGGTCGGTACCTAGTTGCCGCGGACTCGGGGTAGCCGCAGGAATGGCCACGGGTTGGGCATGGCGTCGACGGAGACTTCGACCAGGCATGGCCCGTCGTGGTCGATCGATGCACCCAGTGCCGGTTTGAGTGATTCGGGCGAATCGGCATGCCAATACTTGACGCCAAATGCGTCGGCAAGTTTGGACATGTCGGGATTCTGCAGCGTGCTGGCGATGGTGCGGTCCTCGCCGAAACGTTCCTTCTGGATGCGCCTTACGTTGCCATAGGCATTGTTGTTGAACAGCAAGATGTTGCACG
>DNHM01000325.1:0-2744 GCA_003485885.1 Acidimicrobiaceae bacterium | reverse complement strand
GCGCCCAAGGTGCCAGCGGCGCCTGACGACAAGAAGGTCCGTGGCTGGAGGTGGTCGTAGAACAGATGGGCAGCAAAGCCGATCTGAGTGACGTCTTCGACCAGGACGCCGTCGTCGGGAAGTACGTCGCGAATCGCTGCGGTGTAGGAGATCTGTGGCTCGAGATGTGAGGTGCGGTCATGAAACGACGCCCGCAGTTCGTCGAGTTCAGGGACACGAGATGGGCGAGTGAGCGGCCCGATCGCGTCGATAAGGGCTCGGCATGCCTGATCAGCGTCGGCATGGATACCAACATCGGTGATGCCATGGCGATCGAGTTCGGTTTCGTCGACATTGATTTGGATCAAGGTCAGGTCGTCGTCGTAGCCCCAGGCGCCGAGAGGCCATTCGATTCGGCTGCCGATTCCGACCACGACGTCGGCGGTTGGCCACAGGTCGTGTGCACAAGTGATGGGGATCATCAGCGGATGTTGCGTGGGTAATACGCCATGTCCCATGCGACGGGTGGTAACGGCCGCCTGCACCAATTCGGCCAGCTGCGCGATGGACTCGCCCGCGTCGTAGGCACCCGAGCCAAGAACGAACAGTGGACGTTCGGCCGAGGCAATGATGGCCGCGGCCTTCTCAATCGATGTTGGGTCTGGCGAAGGCATTGTTGCCGCTGGCACGCCGATGGACCCTGGAGCTGGTTTCGCCCACACATCGACGGGGACTTCGATGCTGACCGGTCGGGGTAGTCCCGAGTGCACAAGATCGACAGCGTGCTGGATTTCGGCCGCGGCGGTTGTGGGATCGTGCACTACAGCAGTGTGTTTGGTGAGTTGACGCAGGATCGCGGTTTGGTCAGGGAGATCATGCAACGCTCCGAAGTTGCGGCCCTGTTGAGAGGTGGCGATCTGGCCGATTACGGCCAGGACCCGTGCATATCCCCAGTAGGCGCTGGTGAGGGCCCCGGAGGCGTTCAACATGCCGGGTCCGGGTACGACGCAACACGCTGCTGGTTTGCCGGTGACCTGGGCCGCACCCATGGCCATGTAGGCCGCACCTTGTTCATGGCGAGTGACGATCGGCCGGATTTCTGGCGAGTCGACGAGTGCATTAAAGAAGTCGTCGTTCTGCACCCCCGGGATACAAAAGAGTTGGTCGATATTGCTGCGCTTGAGCGCCTCGATCACCAGATGAGCAACGCTCTGTTCAGCCATGCCCCGACTCTATTCCGTTTGTGGTTTGGGTCGTACATAGTGGGCGGTTGAGAATGGACGTATGACCGACCCGATCCGTATTGCGAACTGTTCCGGCTTCTTCGGTGACCGGCCGTCAGGTGCTCGAGAGATGGTCGAAGGCGGCCCCATCGATGTGCTGACCGGTGACTGGCTGGCCGAGCTCACGATGCTCATCCTGAGTCGAATCAAGGCCAAGAACCCAACCGGCGGTTACGCCCGTACCTTCGTCCAGCAGATGGAAGAAGTCATGGGAACGTGCCTCGACAAGGGCATTAAGGTCGTTACCAATGCCGGAGGCCTGGCTCCAGGCGGATGTGCTGATGCCGTAGCTGAAGTTGCCGCCAAACTCGGCCTGTCGCCCACCATTGCCTATGTCGACGGCGACGATTTGTTGCCACGGGTCGAGGATCTCGCAGCGGCTGGCTCGCTTGAACCGTTCTACGAGGGCGGCGATCTTGGCGACCTGTCGAAGTATGTGAGCGCTAATGCGTACCTGGGGTGCTTCGGCATCGTCGAAGCATTGAACAGCGGCGCCGACATCGTGGTGACCGGACGAGTCACCGACGCAGCAGTTGTGTGTGGTCCTGCGGCATGGCACCACGGATGGGGCAAGAACGATTTCGACCAACTCGCCGGAGCGGTTGTTGCTGGCCATGTCATCGAATGCAGTGGCCAGGCGACCGGCGGTAATTACTCGTTCTTTCACGAGATCGAGGGATACGCCGAAGTCGGCGGTCGAGCCCGATTCGGCTTCCCATGGGCCGACGTCGCCGCCGACGGCTCCTGCGTAATCGGAAAACATGACGGCACCGGTGGCACGGTCAACACCGAAACGATCACGAGCCAGTTGCTCTACGAGATCGGTTCACCCTCGTACCTTGGGCCCGACGTGACAACTCGGTTCGAGACGATCGAACTTGAGCAGGTCGATCGGGATCGGGTACGTATCTCCGGTGCTCGGGGAGAAGCTCCTCCCACGACGTTGAAGGTCGCGATGAACGAGATGGGTGGTTATCGCAACAGTTTCACCGTGGCACTGACCGGGCTCGATATCGAAGCGAAGGCTGCGCTGGCCGAGGCGGCCTTCTGGGATGCCTGCCCCTATACCGCGGACGATTTCGAGTCGATCACCTCTCGGGTCATTCGCACCGACAAGCAGGACCCCGGTACCCAAGAAGAGGCGACGGCTATCTGGCGAGTCACGGTGAAGGACCATGACGAACGCAAGGTTGGGCGAGCCTTTTCCAATGCGAACGCACACACGGCATTGAGTTCAATCCCGGGGATGTACGGGCTCAGTGGTGGTCCTGGCGCAGGGTCGGCCTACGGCGTGTACCGCCCGGCAACCGTGCCCAGCGATCTCGTACCCCAATACGTGCATGTCTTGGGTGGCGGCACGATGCCAGCGACCACAACCCAGATCGACTCGGTTGCGCCAACCGGAGAACGCGTCGCAATCGAGGTGGCTCCGCCGGCCGCTCTAATCGATGAGCCAACAACACTGGCTCCATTGGGCGTAGT
>DNHM01000359.1:1394-4286 GCA_003485885.1 Acidimicrobiaceae bacterium | reverse complement strand
CCATTCGTTACCCAGACAACACGGTTTTCGAGAACCTCGACTGGACGATCGAGGCGAACCAGCACTGGCAGTTGAGCGGGCCGAATGGCAGCGGCAAAACGTGTCTGCTTTCATTGATCACCGGTGATCATCCGCAGTGTTATGTCAACGACATCAAGGTCTTTGGATTTCAGCGCGGCACCGGCGAAAGCATCTGGCAGATCAAGCAGTACATCGGGTATGTCTCCACCGCACTTCAGTGGGAGTACCGAGTCAGTATCGGGCTGAGGAACGTCATCATCTCCGGCTTCTACGACAGCATCGGGCTGTACAACAAAAGCACAGATATGCAGAAGGCTATTGCGGATCAATGGCTCGCTCTACTGGGCATGTCAGACCGAGCAGACGAGCCATTTAATGGCCTGTCCTACGGCGAACAGCGCCTGTTGTTGATTGCACGTGCAATGGTGAAACATCCACCGCTGCTCATTCTCGACGAACCCTGTCTCGGCCTCGATGACATGAATCGGCAAGTGGTGCTCGCACTAATCGAGCGCATCTGCACCGCGAGCGAGACGGCGGTGCTGTACGTCAATCACCGCTCAGAGGATCGCATCCGTGGCATCGACCATCACCTGGCTCTTGGGTAGCCGCCCTGATAATTGCGGGTTGCGCTTCACATTTCTTTTTCGAGGAGTCCGGCGCCGCAGATCAGCGAGTTATGGGAACTAGTGTTGCGGGCATCAAGCACTGGTACTTCATCGTCCGATCAGCGCGCTCTGCGCTCGTGGCAGCAGTTGTTGTCGCGCTTGTCGCCACGTCCTGCGGCGACCCACAGGTCCCTGTTGCTCGCTCCTCCGATGGGGAACTCGTTCAAGCCACAAGCGAACCTGTTCCACCGACCCCGACACCGCTGCCGCTCCCGACGGCTGAGCCGACACCCGCAGGCGGGCCGGTAGCGACACCCCAACCCGTCGTCGCTCAGCCAGGACTCTCGAGCGAGATCATTCGCCTGGCGGTGGTCTTCGATGACGAGACACAAGGCACCGCCGACCAACTCTTCCGCGACGGCTGGCTGGGCACACTGGCGTGGGCCAACGAGGTCAATAAGAACGGTGGCCTGGGCGGGCGCCTCGTCGAAGTTGTGCCAATCGATTCGCTGCTCTTCGATCATCGCACGGCACTGGAACAAGTCTGTCAAGGCGACTTCTTTGCCATCGTTGGTTCCCACAGCCTGGGCGATGCCGAAGGTTCCGAACTCTTAGGTACCGAAGAATGTAATATTGCAGACTTTCCCGGGCAGGTCTACGGCTCACGGCGAGCGGTTTCTCCGGTGACGTTCCTGTCGAATCCGTTCCTCAACGACATCCGCCAGGCCGGACCCGCGAAGTACCTGGTTGACATGTTCCCCGACGCTGCATCCAACCTGGGCCTACTCCGTTACTTTGACCTAGATCTCGAGCGGGCCAACGAACGGCAACGGGAAATGCTTATCGGTCAAGGTATGGAAGTTGTGTTCGAACTTCCCGTGGATCTCCAGGAAGATCCCGCCGAACGCATCGTGGGATTCTGGGAAGACAGCGGTGCCGAATCGCTCGTTTGGGTTGCAGATCCAGGCAACCTGATCGAGCTTCTCGAAGCTTTCGAAGAGCCACCAGCGTTCGTGTTGTGTGAGTGGGGCTGTTACAGCCAACAATTCCTGCTCGATGGCGGTGAAACAGTCGAAGGGGTCTACACCTGGATAGCCCACAGCCCATTTGAGTCACCGAACGCACGTGGCGACTTGTTCTTGTACCGCGCCAACCTGGCGACCGTCGCACCGGATGCCGGGTGGAGCGAGGTCGGCCTGCAGAGCTGGATGGCAGGCCGACTCTTCGAACAAGCCTTCAATCGGGTTCTTGAAGTTGAACCTGAGCTGCCAACGCGTGAAGCGCTCATTCGAGTAGCGCAAGGCATCAACTTCTATATCGCGAATGGCATTTTGTCGGCGACCGATCCGGGTGGGCGGCAACCAACGCCTTGTTTCGTATTGATGGTCGTGCGCAACGGTCGGTGGGTGCAGGAGTACCCAGCACCCACGAATCCCCGCAATCAGGACTGCTCAGAAGACAACCTGTACCAACTCGTGACATCTCGTTCGCTAGGTGTTACATCGCTCTCGGCCACGACATCTGAGGCACAACCCACCTCGGTCGCCGAAGCCGAACCCGACCTCGAGAACCCCGAAGAGCTCGACGAATAGGGGTAGTCCGGGTAGTCCGGCTTTCGACTCGTTCCTCGTCGAAACCCTGTTTTGGGGCTCTGAAGTCCATAGTCCCGGACCGCTGCGCTGCCACGGGTAGTCCGGGTAGTCCGGCTTTCGAGTTGTTCCTTGCGGTTCTAGCTGCGGAGCCAGACCAGTGCGATGTCGTGGACGGCGATGTCGGTCTTCTCGAGTGGCACGTCGTAGGCGGTGACGTTTTGGGCTTTGTCCTGCCACTCAAAGACGATCTGGTTGATGTCGTCTTCGACTTCCTCTCGGAGCTCGTTGAGATCACTGAGTTTTGCGTTGTAACGGTTTTGGGCTGTTGCGATACGTTGCTCGGCCTTACCAGTGGCCTTCCGGCCCCGCAAGATCGACCGGCCAGTCGACCGAGACCGTCGTCCACCGAGTAATCCACCAAGCACGTCCAGAGCCGCGCCAGCCCAGGCTTCGTTACGAGTGCTCTCGCGGTCGTACTCAAGTTCGCGGATGCGGTCTTCGAGCTTGGTTAGGTCAGTGTCCAGCCGGTCTTCTTTCTTCACCAGAGCCTCGCGCAACTTGTCGATCTGTTCGTCGGCCATGTCATCGGCAACGTCTTCGCACCGATTCCTAAACGCTTGTTCCTCTTCGTCGACCCGGCTGAACGCATTGAGATCGGCGTTGCGGAACAG
>DNHM01000359.1:0-1386 GCA_003485885.1 Acidimicrobiaceae bacterium | reverse complement strand
TGGAGTGACTTGTTGCGGTAGAGATGATCCTTGAAAGCGGTCTTGGACTGGGTGAAGAATGTGCTCTTATTGATAGGCGCATCCGGAAGCAGATAGATCTGTTCGCCTGCGACTTCAGATGAGAAGTCGCGGTCATCGAAGTCGATGGCCAACGCGTTGCTGGGATCAACCCGAGAACCATCGATGCGAACGATTCCTTCCCACTCGACTTCGTGACGCAGGTCGGCCTTTGTCTCGTCGTAGAGCAGATGCATGCGCACGGCTAGGGCAGGCACCAGTCGGGTGCCGGCCGGATCAAACCCTGCATCGCTGGCCCACGGGGCGTCTGCTCGGACATATCGCACATCGACACCCTTGGCTACTGGCGGCGCCAGGGTTGACTCGTTGTCGGCCAGTTCTGGTTCGGCCGGCGCTGGGGCGCTCGACTGTGGTCCGGAACCAGACGCTGAAGGGGGAGCGGACTGAGTGTCCTTGCTGAGGTCACGGATCTGGGATCGCGTCAGCGGTCCAGCCAGGTACGACATGGCCCAGCGGGTCGAGAACTGCTGAGGCATACCCCTGGTCGAGTGCAACACGAACTCGCGTTTGTCGAGGCTGGAGATGGTTGCATCGAGTTCCCGGATGTCCACGCCGCCGTCGGAACGTTCCATACCTTCGAGCAGCCGAGCCTTGTCTCGTTCGGTCTGAAGCCTGCCAATCATCCATGTGCCGGCGTTCGAGATTGCCTTGTAGTCGATGTCGACAGGGTTCTGCGTGGACAACACCAGACCAACACCAAACGCACGAGCCTGTTTCAGAATAGTAAGAATCGGTTTCTTCGATGGCGGCATTGCCGTGGGTGGAACGAAACCAAACACCTCGTCCATGTAGATCAGCACCCTCAGGTCGTCGCTGCCGGGCTGGCTGCGCATCCAGGTCACGACCTTGGAAAGGATCAAGGTGACGACGAACTGGCGTTCCTCATCGGACAGATGATGGATGTTCACGACCGCGGCGCGGGGGTCGCCATTTGGCTGGAACAACATGGTGTCGATGTCGAGTGGCACGCCCTGGTTCCACGCAGCGAATGCAGGAGAGGCAGCTAGGCCGTTGAGCTTTATGGCCAGTTTCATGCGATCAGGCTTGGGGAAGAGCGTTTCAACCTGCATGACGCCAAGTTTCTTGAACGGTGGATCCATCACAAGCGGGATGATCTCCTCGATACTTACCGGTAGACCATCCCTCCAGCGACCGTCGATGATGTTGGCCATCAGGATGTGCTCGCGCCCGCTGAGCGGGTCGCTCTCTACGCCAACAAGCCCGAGCAGCGACGAGACAAGGCCCTCGATCTCATCGAGTTTGGACTCTTCGAACGCAACGGGATCTTCGGTTCGCGACGCGTCCGGA
>DNHM01000450.1 GCA_003485885.1 Acidimicrobiaceae bacterium | reverse complement strand
CAGGCGAGCCATCACCCGTAGCTTAAAGGACTCGACAAATCCACTGTCGCCGAAGTCGCTACGGAAGTCCCAATGCGGCGAGGTAGGCCCGAGGTACACGATCTTGACGTGCGCATCGGGTGCGATTGGTTCGCCGTTCTCGTCGACAGCGCCGGTCGTCTGAATGTCTGACATGGCGGCAGTGTACGCCTTTCCTCCTCGGCCGCCCTCGTGATCCCCTTGAGTTTGGGTTCGATGAAGCTTTCTTGAGGCTCGCCAGCGATTGGTAATGCGTGTTCTTGTCGGCCCCATTGATAGTGATGACTTGGTACGGTTCTCTCGTGCCGGACGACTTCGCCATTCACG
The DNA here is from genome assembly GCA_003485885.1 of Acidimicrobiaceae bacterium. Lineage (GTDB taxonomy): Bacteria > Actinomycetota > Acidimicrobiia > Acidimicrobiales > UBA10347 > UBA10347. The sequence continues at coordinate 5,490 of DNHM01000450.1, read as the reverse complement.
CCGTATTCGCCTGCTCGACCTGTCGGACCTCGCTCCACTTTGATAGCGACCTTGCCAGCTGCGGGAGGTGTGGCGTCTCGATTCCGGTTGTCGATGGGTTCGTGATCTGGACTGAACGTTTCATCTCAGCGAACGAAGCCCGGCGACGCGGCAACGAGATCCGAGCCGGTCGCGATCGTTATCGAAGCCTTCTTGAGCGCAAGCACGACCGGCGCATTTATGAGCCATACGCTTGGTTTCGGCCTTTTAACGAGTCGACTCGGGCCCTAGAGATGTTTCGCAATCTCCTGACCGACACCGTTGAAGCGGGTGTGCCCATTCTCGATACTTGGTGCCGTACCGGTTGGACTGGAGAGATGTTGGCGTCATGGTTCCCCGAGAACCCAGTCATATCGCTGTGGGAAGGAGACCGTGACCATCTCGGCTATCAAGGTTTCATGCACTGGCTGCCGGCAGCTCGGCGGGCCCCAAACCTCACGGTTGTTTTTGCCAATGCGAACGAACCGCTGCCCTTTGCTGACGACTCCTTTGGCCTGGTTCACGGGCTCGACACACTCCATCGGTACGACACGAGTCCCTTGATGGGCGAGTGTCTCCGGATTACTTCAGCCACTGCCCCCATCATCTTCCCCCACATCCATTTGACCAACAGCGAACCGGATCCCTTCTTCGAACGTGGCTGCACCCAGCTCCACGGTTCGGTATGGGGCGAGTATCTCGATCACATATGCCAGGGGACAGGACGTTCGGCCTGGGTCCTCGCCGAACAAGATCTCTACCCCGCTACTGAATCTCGACCGCTCATCGACAGCCGCAATACACCGCACTACAACGGGTTTGTTGTTATTGGCCCGTCTTCGTGGGGAGGCGTCCGGCTCAACAAGCCCGACCCCACAACTGAACCCGATGCGTTCCTGTTCGCCAACCCGCTCGTGACCGTCGAGGCCGCTACGGGACGTGCCTGGGTCGACCCGGCCGCACTCTCGGGCACGGTCGAACATATGGTCAATCGTCACCCAGTCGCCCTGGCTGCGCTCGAACCAGCGACCTCACGAAGACTGACATCGACCGAATGTCAGATCTTGAGCCATGCCGAAACACCGGCTCGTCTCAGCGATATCGCCGCACGGCTCGACATATCAAATGATGCACTTGTTGCGGCATCCCGGCAGCTCGTCGCAGACAACGTCCTGCAGATCGAAAAGGTCTCCCAGGCAATGGCAGAGCTGCAGGGCCACTATCGATCGTTGAAGCCACAACGCCGGAACACCTTCGGTGCACTGTGGGAATCGTTGCCGATTCGTTATGCATCCACCGAAGTCCTGCATGGTTCTGACGGAAGCCTGTTCGGCTTCGATGACGTCGACACGCTTGTGCAGGCTGTTCGCCACTGGTTTACAGACCATGGGTTGGCGAAGGGTGATCGGGTCGCCTTCCTGGCCACCGGTCATCTCGAGTATTGCATCTCCGTGTGGGCGGCCTGGTTGTCCGGGCTCGTAGCGGTCCCGCTGTCCGCGGACCTTTCGGATGAACATGTCGTCGAAGCATTTGACCAGCTCGCGGTAAAGGCGGTGGCGTGCGATCGAGCGAACACGAGACGCGTGCACAACCTACGCGGCGATCGCCCGTACATAGTGTTCGATCCGACTGATGTTCCTGAGAACTCGGACCGGTATTTTATCGACGAAGTTGGACCGCTGATCGAGCAGGCCCCGTTACCCGAGCCCGATATCACAGGTTCTGATGATGCAGCGATCATCTACACCTCCGGAAGTTCCGGCGCCCCAAAGGCGGTTCGTCTATCCGTAGGGTCGCTGCTTCATACCGGTGCAGTGATGGGTGATGTGCTCGGCCTGCGTAACGGAGATCGACTGCTCTCACTTGCTCCCGTTCACACGATGTCCGGCCTACGGAATCCGTTCGTCACGGCGCTGTCTCGGGGCGCAACGACGGTGATAGCACCAGAATCTGCGGCCTCGGCTCTGAGCATCGTCGACGCATGCTATACGTACGGCATCAATGTGCTGACGACAGGACCAGTGTTCCTCGACCGCATCGCGTCGCTGGTGGAACGCCTGAAACGCCAACTACTTCCCGAGCTGCGCACAATTGCCACGACCGCCGACCGACTCGATCCAGAGTCGAGCATCGCAGTGCAGGAAATCCTCGACGTCCAGATCGTCGACTACTACGGGCTGACCGAAACCGGTGGTGTTGTGCTGGCGGCGGTCAAAGGTTGTGAGGGCGACCTCGGTATACCTGCGGGTGCTGTCGTCGAGGTCCACCAGAACGACACTCGCGTAGACCCGGGTACCGTGGGTGAAATCAGAGTCAGCGGCCCATCAGTGATGAGCGGTTACCTGGGCGATGCGGCGGGGGTACGATTCGAAGCGGGTTGGGTTTACACGGGCGACCATGGGGTGAGCCATGAGGACGGCTCTATCAGCCTGCTTGGCCGCATGAGTGATCAGCTTAAGCGCTCCAACGGGGAGATCTATCCGCACGAACGCGTGTTGGCAGCTCTGGAATCTCGTGAGGACATCGAATACGCAACGGTCTTTGTCGAGCCACAATCCCGCCAGCTCGTGCTCCAACTCACGGGGTCGACGGTGGATCGGGCCGAGATCAGGATGTGGTTAGAACAACAGTGTGGAACCGAAGGTATGCCCGACCGCCTCTCCATCAACGACAAGAAGTCATAAGAAATGTCAGATACACATAGCCAGTTGGCCAGCCCGCGCGCGTGGTTGGACGCAGGTCGCAAACAGCTTGGACCGAGGTCGCGATTCTTAGTTGCAGGTGACACCACACTGACCTACGGCGATATCGATGAACACACCACCAAATTCGCCTCTTACCTGGACCAGCTTGGCGTCGCACCGGGTGACCCAGTCATGGTGATCTCCAATGACCCGATTGCGGTTGGTCAACTCAGTCTTGCCATCATCCGGTCAGGTCGGTGTTTATGTGTTGTCGACCCGGGTGGCACGCCTCGAGAGATCCGCGCCTCGCTTGTGGTCGTCGAACCAGCGCTCATCTTCGCTCGTGGCGACGAGATCGATCGGTGCGAACTTCGTCAAGACTGCGTCTGGACGGTGGTCGAGCTAGGCGCAAAACCAGCCAAGACCCTCGCCAATCGGCTGTTTGCCAAGCGTGACTCAACCGCCGACAAGACCAGCTGGCCCGCGGTAATCGACAACTGTTCGGCCGCCTCGGAACTGCCTGACCTCGATCCAGAACAGTGCGCACTTATTGTGTTCACGTCAGGTTCGACAAGCAGACCCAAGGGCGTCGAGTTGAGTTTGCGCGCCATCCTCACGCATTTCGAAACCCTCGATCACGTGTTCGGGTTCGCTGGTTCAGTAGTCCACAATGTGCTGCCGCTATCGCACGTGGACGGACTCATCGAGGGTCCGTTGATGACGTACTTCAACGGCGCAACGTGGGTCCGGCCCATCGATTTCTCGGTTGCAGCGATTCCCGAACTCCTCGATTCGGTCTATCGCCACCAAGTCACGCACATGCTCGTCGTGCCGACGATGTTGGCGCTCTATGACCGCCTTGCCTCAGACATGCCCGATGCCTTCGACACACCTGACTTCCAGATGATCGTGTCCAGTGCCGGCCCATTACCCACGGCGCTTTGGACCCGTTTCGAGTCCACCTTTGACACGGTCGTATGCAACTCCTACGGCTTGTCCGAGACCGTCACGAGCAGCATCGCGAGTGGCCCAGAGTCCAGCGGAACTCGACGGGTTGGCACCATCGGTCGACCAATCGGTTGTGCGGTTGAGCTCATCGACGAGGACGGCGCCCCGGTGCCAGAGGGACAAATCGGCGAGATCGTGATCACGGGAGACCATCTGTTCAGTCGCTATCGAAACGACGAAGTCAGCACTACCAAAGTGTTGACAGACCGAACGTTTCGTACCGGCGACCTTGCGATCCGCGATGATGACGGCTTTATCCAGCTTCGGGGGCGCAAGAGTTCCATGATCGTGCGGGGTGGCCGCAATATTGCCCCGGCCGAGATCGACGCGGTAATCGGGCAACTCGCTGGGGTCGTGCAGTCCGCCACCACGGGCATTGATGACCCGATGTGGGGCCAGCGAGTCGAAACGATCATCATCACCGAAGATACGGTGAGTAGTGAAGATGTCGTGACACACTGCCGCCGCCTGTTGAGCCCCCATAAGGTTCCTCAGCGCGTTCTTCGCGTAAACGAGATGCCGCTTACCCCCAGCGGCAAAATCGACGCCGCTGGTGTCAGGGACCGGCTCAGTGGACCAAGACACGAACAGAATGACCACAGCAGCGACATCGACGATGTTGTGCTTCGTGCTGCAGCCCGGATCTTTGGTGTCTCCGAGGCTGATCTCTCACTCTCGTCGACCATCGACCAGGTCGATGGCTGGGACTCACTTGCCCATCTCGACCTCGTTGGGGCCATTGAGGACCATTTCTCGATCATCATGAGCAATGCTGACATCCTGGGCATCCGGAATCTCGGCGACGCATCCGTCATCACACGCTCACATAGGCCGTGAGCCGGCGGATCTGCTCCCCAATCGTTGCCGCGTGGTTGGCGTGTTTGACGATCTTGCTCCTCGTATCTAGCGCGACGGGTCTCTTCTTGCCACCCGAATCCGACTTCGAGCGGCACGCCCTTGCAGAACTAGACATCTTCGACGCAAACGACTCGTCAGCCACGCGGCTCGTCATCCTCGGCGACTCGTTGATGCAAAACGCTACTCGCCAAACACCGACATTCAGTGACCGGCTAACCACTGCTGGACTTGACGTGGCGATCGTCAATCTTGCAGCATCCGGTCGTCGATTCAGTTCGTACAGAAACATCCTCGACGACGTCCTGGCCACGAGGCCCGACGTCATCGTTATACAGCCAGACTTGCTGAGAGGCGGCGGGCCCGAGCACGAATTCAGTATCCAGCGACGACTACGAACTTTATTTCCCGGAGGCATGGACTATTCCGCACCCTACTGTCGGTCTCGCCCTAGATATCTGCCGAGCCTCATCTCCGACATTCCAAGACGTGTCGCGCCGAGCAATGACGCATTCGACGACGCCCTGGCCTTCTTTACAGAAGCTGAATCTCTCGGCGTTGAAATTTTCCTGCTTTCGGTCCCCCGCAGCACAAGTGCTGAGGTTCCGACGAGTGCACATACCGAGGCATTTCGTCAACGGGTTCAAGAAGCGTTGGGCGACAGGTCCAATCTCACCATCGGCCCGAGCCTCACCGTTGGCGACAGCGAATTCTACTGCGACTTCGCCCATCTCAACCCAGCGGGACAGCAGCTCTTCCTTGACCAGCTCATCCCCAAGTTTGGGGCCTACCTAGAGACACTGAACACCAAATGATGGTTGCCGCCCCATGACACTCAGCATTTGTGGGTTCACCCTCGTCTTCCTCCTCTATTGGACCGTTCCAAGCCGGTGGAAAGAAGTCGTACTCATTGCGGCGGGGGGAA
>DNHM01000420.1 GCA_003485885.1 Acidimicrobiaceae bacterium | reverse complement strand
GGCAGCGAGGTCTTCTCGGTCAGCTGTCCAGGAATCGCCACCGAGACAGCGATGAGCATCGCTCACCTCGCCAAGGGAAACTGAAGGCAACGCGACAACACCCAGCAGGCTGACTCGATCAGTTCTCGTCGTTGACCCAGACCACCACCGGCGGATCGTTCGGACGGTGATTCGTTGGATGTGAATCGGAGGTCCACACCCGGAGTTCATCGGGGGACGAATGCGGTGGTGCTAGTGGCTCCTGCCGCAGGTCTACCTGAGTATTCAGCGATCCACAGACCGCAGCGCTGCCGACGACGATGTTGAGGTTGCCCTGGCCGCGATGCGGGTGGCAAGCTCGGCGCACGATCGGGCAAGGACGCTCCGACGCAAGTATCGATCATCACCGCCAAGGTTGACAGCCGCAGCGCCTCGACTGTCGATCGGCAGCGTGTGCAGGACCTCAACACCCAGTCCATCGGCAACCTGCGATTCGTTGTACGGGGTGTCGCCGACCAGGACAACGGCGACGTCTTCTGGCTGCGAACACTCGGCCAAACGATGGCGCAACACCAGCAGTTCTTCTCGGGTTGGCCGCACGAACCACAGCAACAGATCAGCGGCCGACAACACAGGGACCGCTCGACCGTCGGGGACCACCGTGCCAGCATCGAACAACACGGGATGTCCAGCCTGGGCCAGATACGACCCCAGGTATGGCCCTGCCGAACGGAGTTGCGCCCGTGCAGCGGTTGCTGAGGGCGACAACGCGACACACGCCACGCCCGAAGGAAGTCGCTGGGCATGGTCCAACAACGACGGTTGTTCAGATTTACGCAAGCTCTCAACCAACGTCACGAATCCAGGCATCAATGACACCTCGTATCGGGCGGCGAGTACTCCCCCGCTGGCATCACCTTCGACCACCACCGGCACCGCTGAGTCCTCTGCCCACAACGAAGCAACCAATTGCAGCGCGGTGGACACACCAGGAGATCCGTGGGCCGAAGCCCCAACAACAAACGTCACGAATCACCGTCTTCTTCCCCACCAAGTTCCCAACCAGCCGGGCCGGTGTTGTCGACTTCGATGATCACGACCTCGCCGCTAAGTACTTGCACTTCTTGTGCCGAGGTCACGTCGAGAAGCAACCGGATGACAAGTGTCTGGCCATCGAGCTGGCCTGCCAACATCATGGACCATGGAACAAGGATCTGCCCGATGACCCAGCCGACGCCATCCCTTCGCAAGAGCCGCACCCAGGACTGCTAACTTGGCGGCGTGATGTGGGTCTACGTGTTGACAACGACGGCAGGAGTCGTCGCGATCGTGCCGACCATCCTTCGAGCGATCGATCGCCATCCACCCGAACTCGTCACTGGTTTCATTGGATTTGTCGGCTTTTTCGGTGGGGTCACCGGCCTGCTGACCCGCCAGGCTGGTGCCGGTGGACTGGCTACGTTCATCGCTGCAGCCGCAGTCGGCCTGGCAGCGGGAGCACTTCGTCCGGAACTACTCCCAATGTTGCGGGGCGAGTCCCCCGTTCCTGGCCCGGCCAGGCCCACACCAAAGCCCGAGAAGAAGCCCGAATTCACGCACGACGAGAGCTAGTCGCCGTCTAACCTGCTGGGCATGGAGAATCTGATGCCTGAGCACGAGCGCCAGCCCCGAAACGTCAGCGACACCGTCGCTGCACTCGAAGCCAAGCTCGACGGTTATGTCGCACCTCACGCCTACGCCGTGGGGGTCGCCACCGTTGGCCCATCGGGCGGCGTGCTCGACGTATCGTTCCCCCATGTGAACTGCGACGAATCGTGGGGCACCGCCGTTGTCCTCGCTGCCTCCACCGGCCATCGAGAAGGCACCGCAAGCTACCGTCTCGACCAAGACACACTCGACGATGCCATCGCCGATCTCAGCGAGTTAGCTACCGGCGACGGCCCCCACCTAAACCTCGATGCGTGGACACTCAGCGGCAAGGTCGCTGCACTCCCCGCCCTCGGCGGCGAACGAGTCGTGGTTGCCTGCCTGATCGACAACCTGTACCAGCCACCCGTCGACACCATCGACGCCTACCTGCGCCTACACCTACTGTCGCATCGCAAGATGATCCCGAACAGCATGAACCTGAACGGCCTGTTCGGGCTACTCAACACCGTGGTGTGGACCAACCTGGGACCCTTCGAGCCAGAGAACTTCGAAATGACTCGTATGGCGCTACGGGCCGACGGGCACAACGTCGAGGTCAACCTCGTCGACAAATTCCCTCGCATGCTCGACTATGTCGTGCCAAGCGGCGTCCGCATCGCCGACGCCAACCGGGTCCGCATGGGCGCGTACCTGTCCGAAGGGACCGTGGTCATGCACGAGGGCTTCTGCAACTTCAATGCCGGCACACTCGGCCCAGCCATGGTCGAAGGCCGCATCAGCCAGGGTGTTGTCGTGGGCGAACACAGCGACATCGGCGGTGGCGCATCCATCATGGGCACACTCTCTGGTGGCGGCACCGACGTCGTGTCGGTTGGCAGGAACAGCCTGATCGGCGCCAACGGCGGTATCGGCATCTCCATTGGCGACGACTGCATCGTCGAAGCCGGCTGCTACATCACCGCTGGAACTCTCGTCACAACCCCTGAGGGCGACACCGTAAAGGCCAAGGACCTGTCCGGCGCCAACGGCCTACTCTTCCGCCGTAACTCCAAGACCGGTGTCATCGAAGCCATCGCCCGCGAAGGCGCCGGCTGGCAAGGCCTCAACACCGACCTCCACGACAACTAACCAGCTAGCTAGCTGTAGATCCCAGTGAGCGATTGAGCTTCAACCGCACCGCCAACAAGCCGGTGATGGCAATGAACCCACACGTGGCCATGAACGGGATCGACACGAATCCCCACGTGTTGACCCACACCGCCGAACACGGAGCGTCGACGTCACAGCTGCCCCCATCTTCGGCGGGCCACCACCGCAACTGGGTGTGATAGAGACCGTAACCCACTCCGCCGAGTGCGAGCGGCAGCGCGTACCAGGCACCCATAACGTCCTTGCGGAACGTGGCGATTCCAAGCACCGGAACCATTGGGTACATCATAATTCGCTGCCACCAACACAGTCGACACGGTCGATAGTTGGCGATTCCCGAGTAATACAGGCTCCCAAGCGTGCTCGTGAGTGCGATCACGAACGCCAGAGGCAGCACCACATCAGCGATTGGCCTCAACTTCTCGGCCTTGCCGAACGTCACGATCGCCAACGACACGACACCAACGGCGAGTGCCATGAACGCAAGCAACGCGAAGAGAACGGAAAACTGGTCTGTACCCATAGTTAGCTGGTCGGCCTTCCCGGCGCTCTAGTTCCTTACGTTCTGGTTACGACTACTGGACGCCGTGCATTGTGTCGTCCTCATATGACGCTGCCGAGATCCAGGGTCGCCCAACCAGTTCCGGCCAATCTGCAACACGTCGAGGCGCTCAACGTTGTCGACATAAATGGCCACGGTGAAGACGGTAGCGCAGTCCCCACCGCACGGTCGGTGGACCAACAATTCCGGCCAACACTTCGGACCACAGACCAGCACCGCACTCGCGGTCAAGAGGCATTAGCTTTGGCGAATGCGATTCACGATCCGTGCTGGAACAAGTGCAAGTGCTATTGCCGATCCGGTAATGCTCCGTGCCCTTGGTCTGCCACACGGCGGGGTCATCTCCGTAGGCAAAACTCACACCCGTGTTACCGGTGGCGACACCAACGGCCCGACCGACCTGCTCCTCGATGACAAAACCATGAGTAACGCCGAGTTGCGGCCCGGCGCAAGCATCGATGTGAAACGAGTCATTCTTCCCGTCGCCGAGGTCGTGCGATTCGGCGAACACCAACTCGAAGCACGAGTGCTCGCACGAGCGCTCCAAGGCGCACCCATCACCGCTGGCGATCATGTCACGATCGAAGCTGGTTATTTCGGTGGTGACCACGATGTCGACCTCACCGTCACCGCCGTCGAACCCGATATCGGAGTCGTCGGATCCACTACCCGGTTCGCGATCGGGTCAGGTCCAGGCCAGGTCGCTCCTG
>DNHM01000034.1:1617-2704 GCA_003485885.1 Acidimicrobiaceae bacterium | reverse complement strand
CCCAGCCATCCAGGCCCGCTGGGGTGAGACACCGTCGTCACTTGGCGGCCGCGACGATGTGTGGAACCTCGAAGCCGACTACCTCGCCCAGCTTGCACGGGTCCTCGCCTATTCATTCTCACCAGACAAGATTCTGTTCAGCGGTGGCGTAGGCGCCCGCAAACAACTCGCTCCAAGGATCGCTGCAGCGACCAGCCGGCACCTCGGCGGCTACTCGGTCAGCCATGCAACGAACGCAAAGCTCATCGCAACCGCAGCACTAGGCAATGACGCTGGCCTGATGGGCGCAGCACTACTTGCCGAGAGCCTGCTTCCTTCCAACTCCCCAAAACCCCAAAGGTAACCAAGATGACTATTCGAGTCGCCGTGAATGGCTTCGGCCGTATTGGGCGCAACTTTGCCCGTGCGCTCCATGGCAACGACCAGATCGAACTCGTGGCAGCCAATGACGTTGCTGATGTCAACACCCTGGCCCACCTCCTCAAATACGACACGGTGCATGGTCGTGCCACCTTCGAGATCAAGCACGACGACACGGGCATCTCCATCGATGGCCGGCACATGGACATGTACAACGAACGTGATCCCAAGAACCTGCCATGGGCCGATCTTGGCGTCGACGTCGTGATCGAGTCGACCGGTTTCTTCACCACACGCGACGGGGCAGCGAAACACCTCGGTGCCGGAGCGTCACGAGTCATCATCTCTGCGCCATCGGGTGATTGCGACGCCACTTACGTTGTGGGCGTGAACGATCAAGACTTCGATGCGGTCAATGACATCGTGATCTCGAATGCATCGTGCACAACGAACTGCCTTGCACCCATGGTCAAGGTGCTCGACGATACGTTCGGCCTCGAGAAGGGGTTCATCACCACGATCCACGCATACACCGGCGATCAGTCGATTGTCGACAGCCCACACGGTGACTTGCGTCGTGCCCGGGCAGCAGCTGCGAACGTGGTGCCTACATCGACGGGGGCGGCCCGTGCCATCGGTATCGTCATGCCTCATCTCGCAGGCAAACTCGACGGTATGGCCGTGCGGGTACCCATCCCCAACGGTTCGATCACCGACTTCGTCGGCA
>DNHM01000034.1:0-1486 GCA_003485885.1 Acidimicrobiaceae bacterium | reverse complement strand
GCAGCGTCGTGCACTTTTGATTCCGGCCTGACCATGGCCATGGGGAATACCGTCAAGGTCGCTGGCTGGTACGACAACGAGTGGGGTTATTCCAACCGGCTCGTGGATCTGGCTAAACTCGTAGGCGCCGCAACGTCGTGAGCTCGGACCCATTGGTTGCCTTCAATCGCATAGGTGTCCTCACCGGAGGAGGCGACTGTCCTGGACTTAACGCCGTCATTCGTGCAGTGGTGCGCCAACAATTGCGTGGGTATGGCGGATCAGTCTTCGGCTTCCACGATGGATGGCGGGGTGTTGTCGAGAACGAGGGTGAGGAACTCGATGTCGAGAGGCTTCGGGGCACCTTGCCTCGGGGCGGCACGATTATCGGGACCTCGCGAATGACGCCGTACATGGTCGACAACGGACCTGAACGGGTGCGTGCCACCATGCAGGAGCGCGAACTTGATGCCCTTGTCGTGATTGGGGGCGAAGGCACCCTTGCCTGCGCATCTCGTATCCACGACGAAGGTATTGCCAAGGTCGTGGGCGTGCCCAAGACCATAGACAACGACATCCCCGGGACCGAACGAACCTTTGGATTCGATACAGCGGTGTCCATCGCCACCGACGCAATCGACCGACTCCATACGACCGCCGAATCGCACGACCGGATCATGGTGGTCGAGGTCATGGGTCGTCATGTCGGACATATTGCGACCTGGGCAGGTTTGGCTGGCGGCGCCACCGTCACACTTATTCCTGAGGAACCATTCGATATCGAACAAGTCTGCGACCGGTTGAAACGCCGTCATAGTCTGGGCAAGTTCGCGTCGATCGTCGTGGTTGCCGAGGGCGCACTTCCTGTGCCAGGAACTATCGATATCGCACCACCCGAAATCGACCGCTACGGCCACCAGCGTCTTGGTGGTATTGGTTCTATCGTTGCCAGCGAGATCGAGGGGCGCACCGGGTATGAGACTCGAGTCACCGTGCTCGGGCATGTACAACGTGGTGGTACCCCGACCGCTTTCGACCGGGTACTTTGCTCTCGGTTCGGCGTCGCCGCGGCCGATGCGATACACGAAGGCTTGTTTGGACACATGGTGGCGCTCAACAGCAACGAGATTACGACTGTCCCGTTGGCCGACATTGTTGGCGAGCTCCATTTTGTTCCGGAAGACATGTGGCGCACGGCCTCGGTCTTCTTCGCATAAACGTTCTTCATGACAAACGCGACATGGAAGAATCAAGTGCACGACTCGCTCAGAACTCGGGCACCCTTGCATTCTTCTCGCGTGTCCACCAACTGCGACTGCACCCTCAACGCCGCTATCGACCAGATTTACAAGGCATCCATCACATGAATCGCAAAACCAAGATCGTCGCCACCATCGGCCCAGCGTCAGATTCCCCAGAAGTCCTTACCGCTCTGATCAAGGCTGGGGTAAACGTCTTTCGTCTTGGGACCGCACACGACACTGTCGAACGGGTTGTTGCACGGGTC
>DNHM01000571.1 GCA_003485885.1 Acidimicrobiaceae bacterium | reverse complement strand
ATCAGGTGATGGAAGATGCCGGCTTCGCGAGCGCTGTCAGCCTGGAAACTCTGGATACGAGTATCGGCCTCGCCACCCAGCGGGGTGTCGTCGTAGGTGACACTCATCAGATCGTCGCGGCTGTAGGCCGACATGTCCTTGCCTTCGGCTGCCCAGTCGTCGAAGACCTGCTGGCGCATGTTGAGCGTCCAGTTAAACGATGGCGAGTTGTTGTAGACCAACTTGGCGTTGGGCATGACCTCGCGGATCGAGCGAACCATGTCGCCAATGGCACCAACGTTTGGTGTGGCGGTTTCGATCCACAACAGATCGGCGCCGTTCTGCAGACTGTTGATGCCGTCGAACACGCAGCGTTCTTCGCCGGTGCCGTCGCGGAACTTGTACAGACCATTTGGCAACCGCACCGGGCGAACGAGCTTGCCGTCCTGTTTGAGCAGAACTTCGCCGTCTTGGACGTCGCCCATGTTTGTCACTTCGTCGACCTCGAGGAAGGACAGGTATTGGCTGGCGGAGTCACCCGGCTCCTGCGAAACAGGAAGCTTCTGGGTGAGGCCGGCACCGAGGGAGTCGGTACGAGCAACGATTACACCGTCGTCGACACCCAGCTCAAGAAAGGCGTAGCGGATGGCGTTGATCTTGGCATTGAAGTCTTCGTGCGGAACCGTGACCTTGCCGTCTTGATGACCGCACTGCTTGGCATCGCTCACCTGGTTTTCAACCTGGATGCAACATGCGCCAGCTTCGATCATCTTCTTGGCCAGCAAGTAACAGGCTTCTTCGTTGCCGAAGCCCGCATCGATATCGGCGATGATCGGCACGATATGGGTTTCGAAGTTGTCGATCGCGCTGAGCGCGTCGGCCTCGGCCGCAGCGTCGCCAGCGGCACGGGCTTCGTCGAGGTCACGGTAGATCTGGTTGAGCTCACGGGCGTCGGCCTGCTTGAGGAAGTCATAGAGCTCAGCGATGAGCTCAGGCACAACGGTCTTCTCGTGCATGGACTGATCAGGAAGTGGACCGAAGTCGGAGCGCATTGCTGCGACCATCCAGCCGGACAGGTACAGGTAACGGCCAGCGGTGGTGCCGTGGTGCTTCTTGACTGCGATCATCTTCTGTTGGCCGATGAAGCCATGCCAGCAGCCCAGGCTCTGGGTGTAACGGGTTACGTCTTCGTCATAACTGGCCATGTCATCGCGCATGATCTTCGCGGTGTACTTGGCGATGTCGAGGCCGGTCAGGAAGCGATTCTGCAGCTTCATGCGAGCCGCAGACTCGGGGCTGATTGCGGCCCATGGGCTTCCGCCCTGCTCTCGCAGCGATGCGTAACCTTCGATGGTTGAGTCGTATGACGTCATTGTCGGAATTCCTCTTGTAGCAGACTCGGTTGGGGAGTTCCCCAAGTTTGCGACCTTTTTCAGCGAACGGGCTGGGTTCGCGTCCCGATTCATCGACAATTTGGTCGAGAACACAAAAAAGCGCCGATCTTTGCCGGGTGAGTTTTGATTATTTTTCGGTTGGGCCACAAAAATTGGGTCGTTGCCAGGACCTCTGACATACTCCGTTCGACCGAGCTGCCGCTTGATACTGTGCACATGTGATCGACTCCCCTCATCCGTTTCCCAACGCCGACGACCTGGTTGCACGCAACGCTCGTTACGCCGACACCCTCGATGGAACACACTTCGATGTCCGGCCCAGCCGCCAGCTGGCCGTGATTGCCTGCATGGACTCACGCATGGACATCTTTTCGATACTGGGCCTCGAGAACGGCGAAGCACACATCATCCGCAATGCTGGTGGCGCGGTCACCGACGACACAATTCGATCGGTCTGTCTGTCGCAGCGTTTCCTTGGCACCCGAGAGATCATCCTGCTCCACCACACCGATTGCGGGCTCTACAACCTCGACGAAAATGAGTTCAGGGCCGAACTGCAAGACGAGCTTGGTGTTCGTCCGACCTGGACCCTCGAGGCATTCACGGATCCGTACGAGGACACCCTGCAATCGATCCGCCGGTTGGAACTCTCACCTTTCGTCAAACACACCGAGGTGATTCAGGGGTACGTCTACAACGTGGACACTGGCCGCCTCGACCAGGTGCGATCGACTCGCGACGGCTAACTACCGCTTCTTACGGCGAATCAGACGGCCCAGCGCTGCACCCGTAAGCACTACTTCGACGAGCCTGGCCCGGTGGTCATTCACGTCTGGGTCTTCGCCAAACTGATCGATCTGAGCGCTGTCGATCCAGCCCAGACGTCGCGCAACACGAAGTGCCATCCCACCAACAAATGCCAGGTCTGCGACCCGACCAATCATCGAGAACCGTCGCAGCACGCGAGTACGAAGAATGCTCATGACACCACAGTATCGGTGAGGTTAACCGTCGTCATTCGCCGGCTCTACCATCACCAGCTGCGCTGATGGGAGCCACGGTCTCGCAGGCCAGGTTGCCCCACGTCTTGCACACCTCGCCTAACAAGCTCACCGAGAACTGGTACTGCTCCAGTTCTGTGTCGGTGCAGTGATAGGCCGTGTCGCCGAAGCCAGAATCTGTCGTCCGGAAACCAGCGTCGACCGCAGCGCACTCGGCCCACGCTTCAGAACCCAGCCCATCACGGCGTTCGGCTTGGTTTCCGTAGGCCGCGAAGTCCAGAAGATGACCGATCTCGTGCGCGGTGGTCGACCGGATGTCCTCGGCTTCCCAGCCGATCCGGTCGAGCGTGATCACACCATCAGCCGGGTTGGATACGACAAATCCACCTGTCGTCGAGTCGGGGATATCGCGAACCCGCACCTCGGTGACGAGCCAGCCATACGGCGATTCAGCAACAACCTCCTCGGCAACGAGCAAGATTTCCCCGGGGTCACTGACATTGTCGAGACGGTCGACGAGCTCACCCCACGGGATGAGTGCGCCGGTCGCGACGAGACCAGCGATAACCAGCGCAGCAATCACCCTGGCGGTCTTGCGATACCAGGGCGTGCGGGGCACGTAGTCGTCGTCAACGTCGAACGCCGCCCAGAACTCGTCGTCGGCATAACTCTGGTTTGTATTGCCAGGTAAATAGCTCAAGGTAAATCACAACCGTCAAAGACAGCTACGGATTCCCAACGTGTCGGCTGCCACACGGGAAGCCGTCTAGAAG
>DNHM01000404.1 GCA_003485885.1 Acidimicrobiaceae bacterium | reverse complement strand
AACCGTGGATTCAGCCACCATGTCCAGACCCACACTCCAGACTTCGAGCTCCTTCAGCCGTTGCAGCGCTGCCGGAATACCTGCGACCTGGGCCATAGGCAGGTGTTCCACGGCCCCCGCAGCAGTCTTGGTCACCGATGCGGTGATACGGGCGGCCCGATGCCGGGGCAACACGATGCCGGTGACGCCAGCACATTCGGCGACTCGCAAAATTGATCCCAAGTTCTGGGGGTCGGTTACACCATCGAGCACCAACAAGAACGGCTTCGTACCGCCCTGTGTGCGAGCCAACACATCGAGCTCCACCGGCTGGAGTGGAGCGGCGAACGCCATGACACCCTGCGGGGCGTCGGTCCGAGCCATTGCTTCGAACTTGTTGCGCGACACCTCGCGAAGCATCACCCGTTCCTCTTCGGCCAGCTCGGAAATCTCGTCGAGAATCTGGGCCTTGTCCATATCTGCGGCAAAGATGACCTCGCGAGTGCGGCGTGTCCCTGCGAGCAACAACTCCCGGACTGCGTGTCGGCCCTCGACCTGGTCGCCACCAAGACCCTTACCTCGGCTACCGCCCGAACCAGAACCCGAGCCGCCACCAGCCGACGGTTTGTCTCGCATCGGTGTGGTTCCGCGCTGACCACCACGTTTGCCGCCGCTTTCGTTGCGGCGTCGGTTACCTCGACGGTCAGGTGTTGGTTTGCGGCGTGAACTCATGACTAAACCTTGGTGGAGATGGACGGTGGTGAACTAGGGAACGTCGATGAGAGCGACGGCCCAGCAGGCTATTCCTTCGGCACGGCCGAGCGCACCAAGGCCCTCGGCACGTTTGCCTTTTACGGTTACTGGTGCGCCGATGGCAGCGGTCAACCGCTGCTCGATTTCGGTCTTACGGGGGGCGATTTTGGGGCGTTCGGCAACGACGGTCACGTCGATATTGACAACCGAACCGCCAAGGTTGTGCAGCTGACGGAGTGCTTCGGCAAGCAACACCATGCTGTCGGCACCCGCGAGCGCAGGGTCGGTATCGGGAAACAGTTGACCGATATCACCGAGCCCTGCAGGACTCAGGATCGCATCGATGCAGGCATGTGCGATCACATCGGCATCAGAATGGCCATGCAGTGCGGTTTCGCCAGGAAAAATCACGCCACCGAGTACCAGCACACGCTCGGGGTCCTGGCTGAACGGGTGGATGTCGAACGCGTGGCCGATGCGCATACTCATGAACGAGCCCCTAACAAGGCAGCGACAACAACCGCATCATCGGGTTCGGTCACCTTGATATTCCACCGTTCGCCAGGGACGACAACGGTGTTCCCGCCGACAGATCTGACCAGCGTGGCATCGTCGGTTGCTTGTGCACCGCTGGCATGAGCCTGGCGCAGGATCGCAGCCGAGAACCCCTGAGGCGTCTGCACCGCCTGAAGTTGGGAACGGTCGATCGTGTTGCCGTCGAGATCTCGAATGGTGTCGACAACATCGACTACCGGCACCACGGCATCGGCACCGCCGCGCACTGCGGCTACAACCTGGGCCATGAGGTCAGGCGATGCCACCGGGCGGGCGGCATCATGAACCAGCACGATGTCGACTCCGTCGGGAACCTTGGCCAATCCACGACGCACGGACTCACTGCGAGAATCACCACCCGTTACGCAGACAACCTCGCATCGCAAACCGTGGGCGGAGACAGTCACGGTGGAACCCTTTGGTGTAACCACGACAATGCCGTCGCTCACCGATGAAGCAGCAACCACGGACCAGTCAACCACCCGTTTGCCAGCGATCTCTATGAACTGCTTGGGGGTGCCGCCACCAAAACGCGAGCCAGACCCTGCGGCCACAACAATGGTCCAGGTTGTGCCAGCTTCAGAAGGCATTTCTCCACGCTCTAAGGTGAGAGGTCTTACAGGTTCTGTGACATTTGGCACCTAATTCGGCCTGACTGAGTGAGGTGCCAAGTACTCTCAGAGATGCCACCGTACCAATGCGTTCGACCCAACGCGGAAAGGTCCTCCCCCATGACCGAAGCAGTCGTTCTCGCTGACACTCCGCTCTTTGCCAACCTTGACCCTGACAGCCTCGATGTGCTCGCCGCATCATGCTCCCGGCGTTCACTAGCCCGAGGCGATGTGCTCTTTCATCAAGACGACGAGTCGGGTGCGCTCTACATCGTGGTCTCGGGTCGTATCGCTATCGCCAATCGCTCATTCGATGGCCGTGAATCCATGGTTGCGCTGATGGAAGATGGCGATCTCTTCGGCGAGATGGGCCTGTTCGACGATGGTGAAGGCCGCTCGGCCGATGCTCGAGCTCTTGAGCCGTCCGAACTCATCGAGCTTCCGTACGATCCAATCCGCGAGCTCTTCACCAATCAGCCAGGCCTGCTCTGGGGTGTCGTCAGCATGTTGTCGAAACGGGTCCGTGCTATGGACAACGCGCTCGCCGATTCAGTGTTCCTCGATGTCACCGGACGCACCGCGAAACGACTGCTCGAAATGGCAGGCGACGAAGACGAGTTCGAACTACCACTCACCCAAGAAGAACTCGCCGGCATGGTTGGCGCCTCTCGCGAGCGAGTCAACAAGTCAATCAACCAGTTCATCAAACTTGGTTGGATGGCCCAGACCGACCGCGGCTATCGAGTCACCAACCGCGAACAGCTCACCATCCGCTCCCGGTGATGCTTGTGTTTCGACGCCGCACTACCTAGCCCGATTGGGGCGCTGCTAGGCGGCGCTTTGGACTTGGGTGGATTGGCGGAGGCCGAGCTGGGCTAGGGCCAGGAAGAGGTTCGGTGCGCCAATGATCTCGAGTGGTGCGTCGAACTTGTGCTGATCAGTGGCTGGGATGACCGCTCGACGAAACCCAAGCCGAGCTGCTTCGGCCAGACGAAGTTCTAGGCCAGCGACCGAGCGGAGTTCACCCGCCAAGCCAACTTCGCCGATGGCAATAATGTCGTCGGGGATGGCGATGTCTCGCAGCGACGACGTGAGCGCTGCACATACCGCAACATCGGAGCCAGGCTCGGTGATCTTGAGGCCACCAACAACCGACAGATACGCATCGTGTTTGGCGAAACTCAGGCCCAGTTGTTTCTGCATAACGGCAAGCAACATGGCCATACGTTTCTGATCGAATCCGGTAGCTGAGCGGCGGGGGTTTGGAATCTCGGATCCGATCAGAAGGCCCTGGACCTCGAGGACCACAGCTCGGCGTCCTTCGATAGTTACGGCCACCGCCGACCCGGCAGCGTCGGTCTGCCGGTCGCCGAGCATGCGCCCGGAGGGGTCGTCGACAGTGACCAGACCGGTTCCTGTCATTTCGAACACACCAAGCTCTCCGGTTGCACCAAAACGGTGCTTGAGCGCTCGCAGGACTCGTAGACCGACTTCTCGCTCGCCGTCGAAGGACAACACCGAGTCCACCAAATGTTCCAGGACACGAGGACCAGCCAACGAACCATCCTTGGTGACGTGGCCCACGAGTACAACCGCACAGTTGTTCTCGCGGGCCGCGATCGCCAGCCGATGTGCACATTGGCGCACCTGGGCCACCGAACCGGGCGCCGATGACAGGTCGGGGTCGAACACGGTCTGGATCGAGTCGATAATGGCCAGACCAGGTTTGAGGTCGGCGATATCGGCCAGCACCCCGTTGATATTGCAGTCGCCGCCGACATGCACACCATCGCCAGCGAGTCCGAGCCTGGCAAAACGCCCCGACACCTGTTGCGGCGACTCCTCGGCCGATACCGAAAGCGCTGGCGAGTGCTGCGCGGCCCACGATGCGGTGACCTGCGTGAGCAACGTGGACTTACCTACACCCGGTTCGCCACCGACCAGGGTGATGGACCCTGCGACCAGGCCACCGCCAAGCACCCGATCAAACTCGACAACGCCCGTCGGAAGTGGCACACATGCTCGTTCGTCGAGCTCAGCCAGCGGCACCGCTGGCCGATGATTGGCCACATGTTTGAGATCGGGCGCCGCGGGTGTGCCCGGTGCTTCGCCACCAATTGTTGATTCGACCAGCGTGTTCCAGTTCCCGCAGCTGCCGCAGCGTCCAACCCACTTGGGGACCTGCTCACCGCAGGTCGAACATTCATAGACAATCTTGGATCGAGCCATCCGTCCATCATGACCAGGGGGTGTGACAGTCTCACCTGCCAGCGAACAACGCCTTAAAGTCGTGCACCACTGGATGCCCGATCACCGGGGGCAATTCGAGTGAGCCGGTGTCGAACAACGCCGTCCTCATGCCCAGCTCTCGGGCCCGATCGAGCGCTCTCACATCGGTGTCCACGTACAAGCAGTGCCCGTGAGCAATGCTGCTTTCGCGTCGTAAGACCTCGAACATCGCAGCATTTGATGTTTGGGTCCCAACGTCGGACGAGACGAGCCACGGCCACACGGCGCTCAATCGATCACGATCGCGCATCGCGTACGACCAGGCTGACGCATCGTTGGTTGTAGCTGCAACAGGAATTCGTCGGCGCTGCATGTCGGCCAGGAATCCCGGGACTCCGCTGTGCAACAACCGACGCTGCACCAGACCCTCGTCGAGGGTGCGCGAGTCCTGGCTCAATCCGCACAGCTCCCAGAACGCTCTGGTGTCCATCGAACCCGAAAGCACACTTTGAAAGCCATCGGCGATCGTGTCGGCCCGGGCGGTGCCACCCTGGTCTCGCACAAACGGCAGCACGTACTGGTCGAAGACGTCCGTCTGTTGATACAGGACGGACAGCGCATCGACCACAACGAGGCGCACCGCATCATTGCGAGGCGTCGACAGAACACCTGCGATGGCAACTCCGGCGCCTGGCACCCGAGAAGCAAGCGGGGCCGGCGTGGGTGCTGGTCGCAGCCTGTCGGCTCGGCGCTGCAGCACCAGGCCGGTGATCGCCAGCACCGTTGCCAGAGCGAACAATGAGAAAAGTGCATAGGCGATCCAGCGGATCAGTACTGCGGTCGAGTTCTCAGCGGTGGCCTGTACTCGAACTTGCTCAACACCCTGATCGAAGCGGGGCGTAAAACTGCGCACTGTTGGATCGAGATCGTCGAAGTTACGAACCCGGACTGCGAGGTCGAGCGAAATGATGTCATCGATCGCGCGACCGCCGGTAAACGATTCGAGTGGCGCTCCAAACGGCTCACCACCAAGAGCGGTGGTGACGTCGTCGTCTGACAACAAGTCCCAACCATCGCTCAGATCAAGGTCAAAAGACACCACTTGTCGTTTGTCTTCGATGGAGATATCGACGTTGGTGAACACACCTGGTCCTGCGAGTTCGTCGAGCACGGTCTGCCATTGGCTAGCGTCGGTAACCGGCTTCCTCGCAGCGATCTGGGTACCAGCTTCGTCCTGCACGGTGGTGATCGTCCAGCCGGCGCGTTCAAGGTCACTGACGCGCAGTTGCGACGCCAGATCTCCGATCGAGTCCTGAGCGACATCATCAAGCTCGGCCAGCAACGTGACTACACCGCTTCCATCAGCCGCAATATCGAGATCGACATCAACGTCCACCTGACACGCAGCGAGCACGAGCAGCAGCAGTGCCACGACAACCCGACTCACTCTCACTCGCGACACGTCGAGAATCTAGCGGTTGAACACACCCTGGCGGGTGGCCGAGCTGTCCAACCTGTCTGTGCAGCCTGTCTTACAACCTGCCGAGCCCACGACGATTGGCTTAGGCTCAGCCCATGGATCGTGGTGCGTTGATACAGACCTTTGTTGACTTGTATGGAGCCGAGCACGATGCGCTTGGCGAAACTGGCCACCTAGAAATGCTAGATCGGGGTCGCCAATGGGACCTCGCCCCGGTGCTCGACCAGGGCGGCATGTTGCTGTTTCCTCATGGCCGTCCAGCTGACTGCGGTCACCAAGTCGGGGCGGTGGTGAACGCGGTGCTCGACAGTGGTGCTGATCGATGTGTGTTCGTCAGCGTGCTACATGCCTCGAGCGATGAGATGGAAGACGCCCGGGTCCGTGTGGCCGAAGGCGACGATCCGTCGAACTTCCCCATCTGGGGCATCCAAGGACCCGGTATCGATTTCCGTGACGACTGGCAGCGCGACCATGCGCCAACCACGTTCCGCCGGCTGATGGCCGCTGAGACCAAACGTCGAGGCATCGCCGGCCCACAAGTCATCGAACGTTTCCCGTATCTGGCCGGCGGCAAACCTGGCCAGCTGCCAGGTGTTGACGAGTTTGCCGAGCTGTGCGAAGACGCCGTGGTCGTGACCACGGCCGATTCGTTCCACCACGGCATCGGCTACGGAACCCCGCCCGAAGACTCCTACGCCCCCGAAGCTGGTGGGCTCGAACTTGCAACCGAGAGCATCCTGAAAGGATGCGAGCTGCTGAAAGCCCAGGACTACTGGGGATACAACCAGCATTGTGTGACCGACAAAAGCGACCACCGCGACGCAGGCCAGCTTCTTTCCTATGTGAAGGGACCTATGCACGGCGAGATCCTGGATCTGGTGCCAAGCGAATTCGGCGACGTCTACGACGCCCCCGCCCCTAGCTGGGTCGCCGCCGCCCTGGTCACCTACATCCCCGCCTAAAACGCAAAAAAGGAGCGTGATGCACACTATGTGTACAGCACGCTCCTCATTTGCGTTAGTTGTCGATCGCCGGACCTGCCGGGACCGTAGATGCCTTAGCTCACACCGCGCTTCGAGCGCAGTGAGAAAGCGAACTCCGCCTAGAACTCAGCGGTGGCCTCTTCGAGAACTGGCGGCTCGAAACCTTCGACCGAGCTGAAGACAATCTTGTTGTCGCCCGGGTTATCAGGATCAGGAGCCACGTCGGCGATGATCATGTGGCCAGCGTAGAAGCCCTTGTTGAGCAACTCTTCTGACAACGGATCTTCGATCAACCGCTGGATCGCACGACGCAATGGACGTGCACCCAAGGTTGGGTCATAACCCTTCTCGGC
>DNHM01000107.1 GCA_003485885.1 Acidimicrobiaceae bacterium | reverse complement strand
CCTTCGAGTTGCTCGACCACGATGCCCTCGTAGCGAAGGTCGTCGCCCCACACCCGTTCGATGAGTTCGGCATCGTGGATGCCTTCGACCCAAATACGACTAGGCCGAGCAACTCGGGCGCTCGTGTCTTCTGCGGCAATCGAACCCGACGCAGTGACTGAGCTCGCAGCCTTCTTCGGAAGCAGCGGCGATCGCAGTGCAACGAGGTCGCCCTCGTGACGGAAGAACCCCGGCACAGGATCGAAACGGTGTTCAATGCCAAGTTGATCCTTGATCACGACGATCACGCCTTCAATGAACGACACCACCGGGCCACTGGTCTTCGAAGGAGTATGTTCGAGTCGCATTCCCGGTTCGACGAACAGCTCGCGTTTGGCCAGACCCTTACGGCGCGCATCATGCATGTCGTCGAGGGATTCAAGGATGCCACCACCGCCGCTTTGTGACATGACATCGTCTCGAGAACGAATCTTGCCTGGCGTCTCAACGAAGTCGTCGAGCGACTCTAAGATTCCACCGCTAGCGCTGCTACGCGAACCTTCGCTCCGGGGTGGAGCCGTCTCGCATGCCTCGCTCATGGCATCGAGCGGTTCAAGAATTCCGTCGTCAGGCACAACCAGAGATTAGGTCGTACCGGTGCACGTCAGAGGTTCATATCTGGCGTTCTGGTGTGCCCGTCAGGTGAGCGGGAAATATCCAGGCACCCGGTGCGGGTGGGTATCCAGATGCACCTTGGCCTCAGGTGCCCCCGAGAAACGCCCATGGGTCCAACGAATCTCAACATGCCCTTCGATCACGCACAGTTCATCGCCGACGGCCGCGTCGTTGTCGACATCGCGGGCGAGATCACGATCGAGTACCGCGGCCCGCCATCGGACCATCGGTTGGCCAGCAGACTCTGGCCAGGCATCAAACGACTTCAACTCGAAGCGGTTTCGGAAGTCCCACGGGGTGCCCACTCGGTAACGCAGAGGTTCGCCCGAGGTGGTCGCGCCCAACACGAAGTACGGCGCGGCTTGCAGCCGAAGTAACCGCCACAACATGGCTTCGCGTTCGCGTGCGGTACGCAAGGACGACCGCCATCGGTCTGCAGACGCAGTTGCGACGGCCATCGAGAATTGTTCATAGAGCTGCTGAGATTTGTCCGGTAACCGGCCTCGTTTGGGCAGCGCAGCCTTGAGGCGTTTGCGGTCGCTGGTTTCGAGGTCGGCGGCCAGCGCAGGCAGGGCCCGGTAGTCGCGATCGAGTCCGGTGTCGACCAGGCATGCGGTGTACAACTCTTGGTACGCGCTGGGTGCGGTTGAAACGAACCAATCGCTGCCTCGTTCCACACGTTTCTCTGCCAGTGCTCGGTCAAACAAATGGGAAGGGCTTACGTTGTGCAGAATCGAACTGCCGTACTTGCACGAAACTAAATACACATGATCGATGCGCAGGTCAGCAGGCACCTGCTCATACCCCGGTGGTTTGTGCGGACCCTTCCACTCAATGCTCCACGGAGGTCGCCCCCGCAGGCCATCGTCGGCCCGAGCGAAGATGTGCCCGTTCTCCCACGCCGTTTCGAACTCGCGATCATGGGAACCCGAGGCACGTGCGTCGGTCAACCGTTCGTAGTGTTCGGTCTCCAGGTTGACCACGCTCATCGGCCGCACTCGTAGCGCTTCGTCGAGGTCGCGGAAGCCCAACATGGCTAAGCCGGTAACGATCTCGGTGATCTCGGTGCGTAGCGCGACCATCGTCAGCCGTCGCGGAAGAGTGCGGCGAACTGCAATTGTGCACCAATCAGATCTGCTGGCAGATCTTCGTTGGTATACACGCTGCTATTTGAGTACACGTCGATCCCGGTGCCAGTCTCACGGATCCAACTCACCACCGCGTCGCCCCATCGTTCCGCCAAGAGAGCATCGCGAATCTCGGCTGCCCGTCCGTTCAGCAATCCAGCGTCGGTTCGGGCAACGACCTCGAGAGCCAATACTCGGTGCAAAGTGTCTAGGTCATCGGCGAGATAGACAAGCGGTGGTTCGGCATGCACCACTGCGGTTGCGACGGCAGGCATCAGACTTGGCGCTCAGTAAATTCTTCGAACTCGGCAATATCGGCGTCGGTCCAGAAGCCAGCAATCGGAACTTGGACGCCAGCGGCATAGGCGGCGAGTCGTTGCGACACCGCAGCATCGTCGAACATCTCGATCGCATCAAACACGCTGTGGGGGCCGATCGCCCGCAGCGCCTTGTCGCCCTCGCTGCCGTTCGAAGGAAGACTCGACGTGAGAACCAACACCCGACTTCGGTTCTGTGAGTCTTCGCGGGCCTTGAGCACATGCACTCGGCCAAGAAGTTTCCACATAGTGTCGGTGCGCCGAAGCCCTGGACGCACGGTCGTAAACGCGCCAGAAACGTCGACGTAGTATTGGCGGCCTTCCTTGTCAGCCACCAGGAAGCTGAACTGCAAACCCAGCTTGGGGATCTTGGCCTTCTCTTTGACAATCTCGAATCCGGCACTGCGTAATACTTGCTCGGCGAGATCGGCCGCCTTTTTACCCACGCTTGTGGCACGAGCCTGGAAGTGTTCGAGGCGATCCTGACCGTCGTCGGGCAACTCGATAGCGAGTTGACCCTTCTGGGCAGCGTCGTAGGACGGCACCTTGGGACGTTGCTTCTCGGCTTCAAGCCGGGCAATCGCTATGTCGGCATATTCGCGATCGAGTTCGAAACCCATACCCCGGCGACCAGTACGTTCCGCAGCGAGCAATGTGGTGCCGCTGCCAAGGAACGGATCGATCACGATGTCATCGCGGTAGGTGTAAAGGTCGATTAACCGACGCGGCAATTCAATTGGGAACGGCGCAGGATGCTGGACTCGGCGAGCCGACTCGGGTGCGATCTTCCACACATCAAGCGTGGCTTCCATGAAGTCATCGGCACTGAGGGTGCTCTCGTGGGGCAGTCCCTTTTCAGCGCGACCTTTGGGCATCGCCCGATCGAAACGACCCTTGCTGACAACAATGACCCGTTCGGTGAGATCGCGAAGCACCGGGTTTGTGGCCTTGCGATACGAACCCCAGGCGACCGACCCGGTGGCACCCTCGGCCTTCTGCCAAATAATCTCGCCCCGCAACAGCATGCCGAGGTCGTCCTGCAGAATACCGATGATGTCAGCCGACAGGCTGCGATACGGCTTTCGCCCAAGGTTGGCCACGTTGATCGCCATACGGCCACCTGGTTCAAGAACACGCAAACAGCTGGCAAACACGTCGTGCAGCATCTGGAGATACTCCAGATACGTGGTTGGTATGGCATTTCCGTCGCGGCGGGTGTTGGGATCACCGGCGACCGCAAGCTCGTACTCTTTGCCGACGAAGTAGGGCGGAGAAGTGACCACTAGCGCAACGCTGTTCTCGGGCAGCACCTCGTGGATCTTGCGGCTGTCCATGACCCGTACCGGATCGGCCAGAACCGAATCAGGAACTGCCGTGACCTCGTTGTCGTCACTAATCGTTGGCGGCGAGAATCGCGCATAAAACGCTGAGCTGTCATGGCTCTCGCGCGCTCCAGCACCAAACGAAGCGGTTGCCGTGCCCCGGCGCGGTTTGTCTTGACTCATGACCGTGGTGGCCTCCTGCTATGACTCTAAGCGGACCATACGCCTGGGGTGCGACAATGTCGCCGGGCATACGCCCTGAGCCTTGGCACGCTGCACCCGCCACCACCGTCTGGTCAACTCTTCCGTCGCCTGCTCACACCACAAACTCACCGGGCATACGCCCTAGGCGTCGGCACGCAGCGGATTCACTAGGATTGGCACCGTGGCGTTTCATGAGATTCCAATCGTTGATGTGAGTGAACTACGTCGGCCTGGCGGACCCAGCGCCGAGTTCTGCACCGAGTTCACCGATATCTGCCACAACGTGGGTTTTGCGCTCGTCACCAACCACGGCATCTCTGCCCAGTTGACTGCCGATGTGTTCGAGATGATGCGCCGGTTCTTCGAACTACCTGTAGCCGACAAGGAACGAATCGATAAGACACGATCGCCGCAATTTCGAGGCTGGGAACCAGTCGGCGCCGAGACCACCAACAATGCGGCCGACGTGCGCGAACAGATCGACGTGTGGACCGAGTGGCCAACAACGCCAGCGATCGACCCGGTCTATAGCCGACTTCTCGGCCCGAACCAATGGTTGCCCGACACTGTGCTCGATCAACACCGCGCCCTCTCGCTGCAATGGATCGACGCGCTCGCCGAGCTCGCCGACCAGCTGATGGCGGCGCTCTCAGTCGGCCTTGGTCTAGACCGAAGCCACCTCCGCGACCTGTTCGGAGACCAGCCAATGTCGCTGGCAAAGTTCATTCACTACCCGCCCACACCAGCCTTCGGTGCCGGGGTGAACCCCCACCACGATGCAGGCTTTCTCACCGTGCTAGCGCCTGGTCCGACACCGGGCCTACAGGTGCAGAACCCCGACGGCGCCTGGATCGACGTACCGATCGTTCCTGACACGTTCGTGATCAATTTGGGTGAGATCCTGCAATCGATGACCGGCAACTATTTGGTGGCCACTCCCCACCGGGTCATCACCAACGACGAGCGTTACTCGGCCGGCTACTTTCACGGCCCGTCATTGACGACTCCGCTCACACGGCTACCGCTGGACGCCCGTTACGCCGATGCGACCGCAGCTAGCCCTCATCATCACGACGCTGGTTTCATGCCCACACCCGAAGAAGCCCGCAACGGCACCGGAGCGATGGCAAGTGAACATCGGCCCGAGACGTACGGCGAACAGCTATGGAACTACTTCAGTCGTTCATATAGCGCCCAGATGGTCGCCCATCACAGCGATGTCCTCGCCTAACCACGCCAACTGGTTAACAGCTGCGCAACTCGGGCCGCTCGACGTGCCAGCTCTTGGGCGAAGCGCCTAACCTAGGGGTATGACCGAGTACCAAGTTGACGACGCCGAACTTCGCGAACGACTGACCCCAGAGCAATACGTAGTCACCCAGCAGGCAGGCACCGAACGTGCGTTCACCGGAAAGTACTGGGACACCACCGACGACGGCGTGTACCACTGCGTTGTCTGCGACGAGCCACTGTTCATCAGTGACACCAAGTACGACGCTGGCTGCGGCTGGCCGAGCTTCTATCAAGCGATCGACGAAGACAAGATCACCCGCAAGGTCGACATGACCATGGGCATGCAGCGCATTGAGACCGACTGCGCAAAGTGCGGCGCCCACCTCGGACATGTATTCCCCGACGGCCCACAGCCCACCGGCGAACGTTTCTGCATGAACTCAGCGTCGCTGAACCTCGAAACACCCGATCCTGCCGCCGAGTAACCGACTGGCTAACGCACGTGGGTAGCGCCGTTGATCTCCACGGTTGAGCCGGTGATATGTCGAGCCAGGCCCGATGCCAAGAAGGCGACCGTGTGTGCGACTTCCTCAGGCGGCACCGCTTCACCCAGAGGGAATCCATCGAGTGCGTCCGGGTTGGCTGCGAAGAAATCGGTCGCCATATCAGTAGAGACCCAACCTGGATTAATGGTGTGTGCGATCACGCCATCCTTGCCGTAGCCCCGAGCGATTGATCGACTCAGCGACACCACCGCACCCTTGGATGCG
>DNHM01000179.1 GCA_003485885.1 Acidimicrobiaceae bacterium | reverse complement strand
GCCCTGGTCGATCCATTTGACGGGATCAGATTCGATCTTGGTTCGGCCCTCAACGAGAATGCCGCCCACGAAAAGGAAGATCGACAAGATCACCAGAGCCAGCCCTGCCTTCGTGGGCATGCTCCCGAGTTTGACGACGAGTCGCTCAACAAGCGAGCTTCCCTGCTGTCCGGTCGACACGGGGCGATCACGGCTACCCAGTGCCGAAGCGGTCAACGCAATACCAACCGTCACCAAGACAGCGACACCGATCATCAACAACACACCGAAGTCACGGATCATCGGGACTTTCGAGAGCTGTAGCGCCAGGAAGGCCACGACGCCTGCGATGGCGGCCACGATCAGTGGCGGCGCAAGGTTGGCCAGCGTCTCCGCAACCGGGTGATCTTCCCGGTCGAGAAGCACTTCTTCTTCAACTCGGTTCTGGATCTGAATCGCAAAGTCGATACCGAGCCCGATCAAGATCGGGAGCCCGGAGATCGTGACGAGCGACAGATCAATACCCACCCACCCCACGATTGAGAACGTCCAGATGACACCGACAAGAACAGCCAGAAGCGGCAAGAGGCGCCAGCCCACTCGGAAAAGAACTGCGAGCACAACTGCCATCACCAGCAAAGCGATAGCTCCCAAGGTGAGCATGCCGCCCTTTAAGTAGTCGTTGATCTCCTTGAGATACACGGGGGAACCGGTGACGGTCAGATCGAAACCATCGAGCTCGACGGTGTCCAGAATGGCCAACAGCTCCTCGGTCGCTACTGACTGAGCCTCGAGGTCAAGGTTCCCCTCGAGTACGACCCCTCCTACCGCGGTCGAGTTGATGGGGCGACCATCGAGATTAGGAAAGGTGCCAGCAAGTGACTTCCGGATGACTCGATCACCGTCGGCCGGCGCAACAACATCGCCATCAACAAGGTCGAAGTTGTCGTTGCCGTAGATAAGAAGGTCATTCCACTCCGGGTTACCGAGCACCTGGTCGTTGGCCTCGACAGCACCAAGCCTGGCCAGGCTCAAGGAGATATCTGCGCCACGAGCTGCTGCACCATCGGTGTCTCGGCCTGCGGCGTTGATCAGCGCACTACGTCCTGCACCTTTGAGGAGTGCGTCGCTAAAGGTGATCGAGACGGGCGGTGTGATCACCGAACGGACGTTGTCAACCGAGCGCATCTCTTCGGTCACCGCGTTGAGTTTGGCGAGATTCTCGCCTTCGATCAGGCCCGCAACATCGGCCGCACCATCGTTCGCACTGAACAACAAGATGACCGTCTCACCGCCAAAGTTGTCCTGAAACTCGACATTGTCCAACGCAATCTGGGAGTTCGGATTCAGGTAGCTGTCCTGCCCGGTTGCGAATTCGACCCTGGTCAAACCAAAGGCAAGCGCGGCGGTGATCAGCAGCACGACGGCGGCTACAACCTTCCATTGCTTACCTAGCCGTGCTCCGTTATTACGCCAGAAAGACTCCATACGTTCGACCGTAAACGAGTCGTTCCCTCACCAGGAGGGCCTTCGGTCCCTGATTGGAAAGAGGACCAAAGACCTGGGACAACAACCCAGCGATCGCTCACACTGAGACTGTGATCTTTCGTGCTGCTGGAACCATTGCCGATCGCTCTTCCACCGTTGTGCTGCGGGGAGTAGCACCTTGGGCAGTGATCCCGCTGGGATTGACGGCAATCCAACCGCTGCTGTCGGTAACCCCAGCCGACGCTGATCGCCCTATCGGTCCGATCACTCAGACACCAAGCGTCATCGCCGCATGAATCGCCCGCTGAACCCGACCGATGCCGCCCTGTGGGATATCGAACGAGACCCGACACTACGCACCACGATCGTGGCGGTGCTCCATCTCACCAGGCCGGTAAATAGTGCTCGGTTACTCAACGACCTTGAGGCCACAACTCGCGCCATTCCCAAACTTCGACAACGGGTCGTGGACGGTCCCGCTGGGATTGGAACACCTCACTGGGCGGTGATCCCAGATTTTGCTATTGCCGACTACGTGACGTTCATAAAGTCGGCACATGTGCCATCCGATGAGCAGATCATCGAAATCAGTCAAGAGCTGGCCAGTGCCGAAATTGACCGCACCGGCGCACTGTGGTCGTGCACCTATCTTGGTGGCAGTCGTGGGCGCTCAGTCCTGTTTCTCCGGGTTCACCACTCACTCACCGATGGGGTCGGCGGGATCGAACTCCTCGATGCCATGCTCGACACAGAACGTAAGTCGCCACCTCGAGACCTTGGTGAGCTCCCTCTACCCCAGTCCGACACATCTGCACATCCGCTAGCGATCGCAGGTGTCACCCAAAAGTGTTGAAGATGCAAGCTGATGTGGTTCGGTCGACGGTTGCTGCCTCACGTCATCCAGTGGACTCGGGAACAACTGTCTGGCAAGGCTTGCAGTCAACGTTACGACTGTTGTCACCCGTCTCTTCGGCGTTATCCACCCTGATGGTCGGCCGCAGCTCCAATCGTCACACCCACGTGTTCGATCTCGAGCTAGAACGCATGCACGCAGCCGCACAAAAACACGGTTGCACGATCAACCACCTGTTATTCGCTGGGGTCATCGAAGGAATCACGCAGTATCACTCCCGGGCGGATCACAAGCTCGATGCGCTTCGAGTACTTATGCCGGTCAGTTTTCGGGCCAACAACGACGCAACCAGCGGTAACCAGTGGGGTCCGGTCCGCTTCACTGCACCAACCAACATCGAGGATCCGATTGAACGGTTGCGGGCGATGCGCCCCATCTTGGCCCGGTCTGGCCAAGAGCCGGCACTCGAATTCAGTC
>DNHM01000391.1:335-2950 GCA_003485885.1 Acidimicrobiaceae bacterium | reverse complement strand
TGCAGACCAGAGCTCAACGCCAGGCGGCGGTGAACTCGTCGGCAGTCATCGAAGCAAGATCGTGCTCGATGCCGCGCAGCAGGTGGTCCTCGTCGTCGCCTCCGTCTTCGATATGGCGGAAGAGTTCAGCACCGGTTTCTTTGTGCCTCACCGAATGAGTACGCCACCGGCATCCGCCGGGCCACCGCGCCGTGCCCGGCGGAGCAGGTCGTGCCACCACGACGTTGGGCCGGCGGTGTCATACACGACGATCTCGTACACGTCCGCGGCATCCACCAGAACTAGATAGAACCTGACTCGCGCATGGCACCGATCTGGTCCCAGTCGTACCCAAGCTCCACCAGCAACATCTCGGTGTCCGCACCGAGCTCGGGCGAGACCTGTCCGGGAACAACAGGAGTGCCCGACATGCGGATGGGTGATCCCATCATCTTCACCTTGCCGTATTCGGGGTGATCAATATCTTGCATATACCCGTTGATCATCGAATGCGGATCGGCGGTAGCTGCGGCGTAGTCGTTGACCGGCGCCCACCGGCAACCGGCCTCGGTGAGCGCAATACCCCACTCGGCCGTCGTTCGGGTCTCAAAGGTCTTGCGGAGTTCAGCGAACAGCTCCTTGCGATCCTCAGGGTCAAGGATGAACGGCCGGAATCGTTCATCGTCGAGCAGCTCGCTCCGGCCGATCGCCGCGTAGAAGCCCTCACGTTGCTGCGGCGGCACCCCCACCAGCGCAATCCAACTATCGGAAGTAGGAACGATGCCATACACCGCGGGCAACAGCGGGTGCCCCTGGTTAGCGCGGCCAGGCACTTCCCCAGTCAAGAAGTACGCAGTGTACTCAGAGTTCTGCGCGTAGAGCTGGCTTCCGAACAGTGAGACATCGATTCGTTGACCCCTACCGGTGCGCTCTCGAGCCACGATTGCCGCCAAGATACCGATGGTCATGTTCTGGGCTCCAATATGATCCGCGATCACGGCGCCGACCGGTGTGGGGTCTCCATCGTCCATACCGGTCGTACTGATGAGACCACCAGCCGCCTGGCCGGCCAAGTCAGCACCTTCGCGCGCTGCCGCCGGACCCTCGGGGCCGAATGTGGTGCCCATGCCATAGATGATGCGGGGGTTGCGGGCCGCAGCATCCTCGTACCCCACACCCCATTCGTCGAGTGTTCCCGCCTTAAAGTTCGAGATCACCACGTCGGCGGTCTCGATCAGTTTCAGGAACGCCTCGGCACCGTCGGGCAGACGCAGGTCAAGCGTGATGCTGCGCTTGCCTCGATTGTTGGCAATAAAATACGGCGCCCGAGCGTCTTCTGCCGAGATCGGAATCCACCGCGCTTGATCGCCCAATCCCGGCATTTCGACCTTGATGACATCGGCGCCCATATCAACCAGGGTCTGCCCAGCCTGCGGTCCCTGCACGATGATGCCGGCGTCGATTACCCGAATTCCGTCAAGTGCTCCCATAACGCAAAGTATCGCGTACCGGACTTAGCCCGCCACAAACGTTCGGGCGGCACTTCACAGGCCTCGCGTGATGCAGCTCGCCAGCCATTGATCAACCGTTTCCGTTAACCACGGTTTGGTCAGCACCGACATCCGTTGCCAATCCGCCACCAGCGACACTTAGTGTCTCATTATCCTGAGCGGTATGGCTCTTTCGCTTGCACCGCACGAATCGTTGACGAAGCCGGCGGGTCCGGTCGTAATCGTGGTCGCCGACGGCGTGGGTCATGCTCCCGAAGGCCCATCGAATGCGGTGACCGAGGCAAACACGCCGACGATCGACCGGCTCGTTCATGGTCCACTCTCGACAATCATCGCGGCCCACGGCACTGCGGTCGGCTTGCCCAGCGACGACGACATGGGCAACAGCGAAGTTGGCCACAACGCCCTAGGTGCTGGCCGGATCATTTCCCAAGGCGCCAAACTCATAAACCACGCGATTGAAATCGGCGAAATATGGAACTCAGCGACCTGGCATGAACTGCTCCGCCACGGGCGCCCCGGAACACTGCACCTGATTGGTCTGCACAGCGACGGCAATGTGCATTCACACACCGACCATCTCTACGCCATCGTCC
Organism: Acidimicrobiaceae bacterium; assembly: GCA_003485885.1. Taxonomy (GTDB): domain Bacteria; phylum Actinomycetota; class Acidimicrobiia; order Acidimicrobiales; family UBA10347; genus UBA10347. Next base: position 864 of record DNHM01000391.1, on the reverse strand, counting down.
ATCAGGCCGCCATCCAGGGTGTGACTCGGTGTCGGCTCCACATCCTGCTCGACGGGCGCGATGTCGCTGCCCGTTCGGCTCAGCTCTACATCGAGGCCACCGAGAAGGTGCTGGCCGCGGTCAACGCCGACCACAACGTCGACTTCCGTATTGCGTCCGGCGGTGGACGTATGACGATCACCATGGACCGTTACGGCGCCGACTGGCCCATGGTCAAACGAGGCTACGACTGCCACACCCATGGTGTCGGACGACAGTTCCCCACTGCGGCCGAAGCCGTCGATGTCATGTACAGCGAATCCGACGGCGATCTGAAACCGAAAGGTGATCAATACCTCGATGCGTTCGTTGTTGCCGATGACGGTGAACCAATCGGCACGATGGCCGACGGTGACGCCGTGCTGCTGTGGAATTTCCGTGGCGATCGCGCCGTCGAGATCACCCAGGCGTACGAAGCTGAGACGTTCACCGAGTTTGATCGTGGCAGCCACCCCAACGTGTTCTATGCCGGCTTGTTGCAGTACGACGG
>DNHM01000391.1:0-188 GCA_003485885.1 Acidimicrobiaceae bacterium | reverse complement strand
TCTTCTGGAACGGCAATCGGTCCGATTACGTCGACGAGTCGCTCGAGACCTATATCGAGATTCCCAGCGACAATGTGCCGTTTGATCAGGCGCCAGCCATGAAGGCGAACGAGATCACCGATGCCACGATCGAACTGCTGCGCAGCGGCCAGTTCGACTGGGGGCGTATCAACTACGCCAATGGCGAC
>DNHM01000248.1 GCA_003485885.1 Acidimicrobiaceae bacterium | reverse complement strand
TGGCGGCTCCCCCGACTACGCGGCTATCGCACACGCGGCCGAAGGCGGCCGGTTCATTGTTGCGCTTCCTTCGACCGCTGCCCGAGGCACGGTGTCGCGGATCGTCCCGGAGCTCATGGTGCCAGCCACCGTGGCAGGTGCTCTCGTCGATGTCGTTGTTACCGAACATGGCGTGGCTGACATCACCGGTCTGAACGGAACGGCTCGGGCCGATGCACTCCGCGCTATCGCCGACCCTTCATTCACCGAATCGCTGTTGTAAACCCCCGGTTGGTCCTCGGTGTGGGAGGCTCGGTTGATGTCGCAGTGGGAAAATTTCGAGTTACAAGAGGCCACGGTCGCCGACCTCCAGGCAGCGATGGAGAACGGCGATCACACAGCTCGTTCCATCACGGAGTTGTACCTGAAACGCATCGACCAGATGAACACCAGTGGCCCAGAGCTACGGGCCATCATCGAGACCAACCCAGATGCACTCGTTCTCGCTGACCAGCTCGACACAGAGCGACGCGACCACGGACCACGGGGCCCACTACACGGCATTCCGGTCATAATCAAAGACAACATCGACACCGCCGATGCTATGACGACGACCGCGGGCTCACTCGCTCTCGAAGGTTCGACGCCTGCCGAGGATGCTTGCATCATCGAGCGGCTACGGGCCGCGGGTGTCATTGTTTTGGCAAAGGCAAACATGAGCGAGTGGGCGTACTTCCGAGGCGAACGAGCAACCAGCGGGTGGAGCGCCCGAGGTGGCCAATGCCGCAACCCGTATGCACTCGACCGGAACCCGTGTGGGTCAAGTTCAGGTTCCGGAGTAGCAGCGTCGGCCAATCTTGCCGCCATCACAATCGGCACTGAGACCAACGGATCCATCATGTGTCCGTCGTCGATGAACGGCATCGTCGGCATCAAACCGACCGTCGGCCTATGGAGTCGGACCGGGATCATTCCGATCTCACATTCACAGGACACCGCAGGACCAATGGCACGGACCGTCGCCGATGCGGTGGCCTTGCTCGGCCCACTTGCCGGTCCCGACCCGAGCGATGCTGCCACCACGATTGCCGACGTGTTGTCCGACTACACGGAGTGCCTCGATCCTGGCAGTTTGCGCGGCGCCCGCATCGGGGTGGCGCGCAACTTCGACGGTTTCCATCCACTGGTCGTCGAACTGTTCGAAGCTGCACTCGACCAGATGATGAAAGCTGGTGCAGTCGTCATCGACGGCACTGATCTTGACACCACGACGTGGACTGACAAACTGCCGCTAACCGTGCTGGAGTACGAGTTCAGAGACGGCCTCAACAACTATCTGGCCAACCTCGGTCATGCCACACTCGCCACCATCGACGACCTGGTGGAGTTCAATGAGAGAAACGCGGATCGCGAACTCATCCACTTTGGCCAACAGCGCATCATCGCAGCGGCCGGTCGAGGCGGGCTGGACGAAACTGAGTACCTCGAGGCGCTGCACACCGTGCAGCGTTCCACCCGTGACGAAGGCATCGACCAGGTGATGGACGCCCACAACCTCGACGCTTTGGTCGCACCGACTACGGACCTGGCGTGGCCCACCGACCACATCAAGGGTGACCGCAGCGACGGCGGATCGAGCGCTGGGCCCGCCGCCATCGCTGGTTATCCGAACATCACCGTGCCCATGGGTCAGGTGCGAGGCTTACCGGCAGGCATCTCATTCTTCGGAAGAGCCTGGAGTGAACCCACGCTGATCGGCATCGCGTATGCCTACGAACAAGTGACACGACACCGCACCTCACCCACGTTCGCTGCAACTCTTGGGTAGCCGGGAGGGTTAGGACGGGTTGTAGGTCGCGTCAGTCATCGATGCGACCTCGGCGGCCGACAGACCGAGCAGGTCGGTCAGGATCTCATTGGTGTGTTCACCCAAACACGGTGCTGGCCGGCGCACGCCATTCGGGCCACGGTGCAGGAGCCATGGCAACCCCGGAACAATCCGATCGCCGGTAACCGGCTGTGTGGGCCGGCTCAACATGCCGATCGCGTCCAGCTGAGGATCATCTGCCCATAACCGTTGTGGAGATTGCGACGGGAACGCTGCAATTCCGATGGCCTGAAGCTGGCTCGCCACCTCCCATTGCTCTTGTCGGCTTGTCCACGCGCTTATGGTCTGATCGAGTTCGGCTTCGTGGCGCTTGCGGTCTACCGCAGTGTGGAACCGTGGATCGTTCGGCAGCTCAGGGTCGACCACGGCTGCAAGTCGCTGCCACTCATCGTCGGTGGTGCACGCGATCGTGACCCAGTTATCGCTGCCGGAAGCCGGATAACACTCGTGGGGCGCCCACACAGGATCATGATTGCCGATCCGCTCCGGATTGTCACCGGTGGCCAAGTACGCCATCCACGGCTCGCCGACGGTCGAAGCAACCGCTTCGACCATGGACACGTCGATTGCAGCGGCGATACCGGTGCGGGTCCGAGCAGCCAGCGCAGCGACCACTGCCCAAGCGGCTGCCATGCC
>DNHM01000216.1 GCA_003485885.1 Acidimicrobiaceae bacterium | reverse complement strand
ATGACGAGCGGCCAACTCCGCATCAAGGTGACCAGCCAGCGCCACGTTCTTTCGCACCACGGTTCGCACAACGTCGGGTTCAAGGTCAGCCCAGGCGTTCCGTTGCCCGCCGCCCAGGAATCGGGCGAGTCGTTCCGTGAACTTCATGTGCTCCAGCACCTACCGCTCGACTTCGGCCACAAGTTAGCTCGTCGTTTCGCAAACCGTGAGCCGGCCACAGGTCAAACCGCAATAACGGCCTGGACGAGGATCCGCGTTACCCCGGTGGCCGCCGCCATCAGTACCCTTTCGCTCGTGAGTACCCCGGTTGAACGCCTGATCCGCCGCCTTGATCTCGAGCAAGGTGAGACGGGCGAGGCCACAACAACATGGCACGGCGAAGTGGGCGAGAATGCGCTGAACCTGAGCAACCGGCTCTTCGGTGGGTTCGTGGTCGCCCAGTCGATCATGGCCGCGGGCAAGACGCACGATGACCGCGATGTCCACTCGATTCAGCAGGTGTTTCTGCGGGGCGGTAACGCTACCGAGCCGCTTCGATACCGGGTCGAGCGGCTGTTCACCGGCAGGACGTATGCGTCGGTTCGCGTCGAGGTCCACCAGGGCGATCACATCATCAGCCATGCTCAGGTAGGAGTGACCGCCGGTAGTGCTGGGCCCGATCGTCAAGATGCAGCCCCCGTGATCCCTGATCGCTCAGGTATGACAAACCGCGACAAACTACAGGCCCGTGCAAACTGGGACGACCAGCCGGTCGAGATGTTCATCGATCCCGATGGCGAAGGCGATGGCAAACCATCCATGCCGGTGTGGATGCGACCTGTCGGACCGCTGCCAGCTGACCAACTCATTCATAAAGCGGTGCTTGGTTTTGCTACCGATCGTGGACTTATGACTGTTGCGTTGCGACCTCACCGCGAACACGGCAATTTCAAGGGCGCAACCCTTGACCATTCGATCTGGTTTCACCGACCATTGCAGTTCGATGATTGGCACAGTTACGACATGCACAGCCCGACTATCGCCGGCGGCCGAGGACTGAGTCAGGGTGCAATCCATCATCACGACGGCACCCTTGTTGCGACAACGGTGCAACAGGGAACCTTTCGTCCGATCTAACGTCTTCACCCAATGAATCGTCTTGCACACCTGGTCTCAGTCTTGTTGTTCGTCGCCTTGGCCGCTGCGGCGTGTAGCGGCGATCCTGAACCATCGCCGGTGCCCGTCGACGCCGATGGTTTCCCCATCGATTGGCCGATCGCGATCCCACCCGGCAATGTGAACGATTGCGACAACGGTGCAGTCAGTCAGGAAGACGCTCTCTTCGCCGTCGTTATGTGTCTGCCCGACGATCCCGATCCGTTCGCTGCCTCCGAGAATTATCTGGCCACGCTCGAAGGCAACGGCTTCGTCGAACGCGAACCGGGCGCTTTCATCACCCAACAGCAAACGTTTCTCGACGGCAGTGGCATCGAGATCTACTTCCAACTCGTCGGGAACGAAGCCACCGTGGTCCTCATCAAACCCGCCTGACGTTCACCCAACGTCTAGCCGACTACTTTGCTCGATCGGTTCGGAAACGTCTTGGGTTCAGGCGCCGACGGTTCCGTCGACCCAGGTCACCACTGCCACGAGAAGTGCACCCAGGCGCACGAGTGGTCCAACAACGGTGACGAGTGTGGCCATGTTTCACTGGCTCGCGAGCGCACTGGGGAAGTCAGCTGATCGGTAGCTCACTCCGCTTAGCGCTGCGATTATTGCGATTTGGGGCGGGGGTGTTTGTTTGTGGCGGTCGTCGACGAGTTGGCCCGGAGCGCCACAGACAGCCGCAGCCGTGACGGCGAGAGTTCTTCGTTGCGGCCGAGCGCAACATCCAGATTCGGCACCAACACCGAGTCCACATTATAGGGATGGCCCGTCGTCGGCGCCGGTAGCTGGAAGTGGGCCAGCTCGGCTTGTGAGGACGAAACTTCTGGTTGTGTGAAGCCGCCGTCCACCAGCGCTGCGGCAGTATCGGTCGTAGTCATCACTGCTTCGGCGAGCGACACAGCACGAGCAGGAGAAATGTTTTGTGGAAGTGCCGCCGGCGCGGCGAAGACCGGTTCGTCAGTGGAGATGACTGCCGCAACCTCCGCAGAAATGGGTGCTGAGGCCGAGATAACTTCCACCGGGTCAGGCTCATGGGTCACAAATACCGCTGGTGCACTCGTTGGAGGTGCACTAGCTGCAACGGTTATCTGCGGAGTAGCTGGCTGCGGCATCGATGCTGTCACCGGCGCTGGCGCCGAAGTTCGAGCATCTGGAATCGCAAGGTCAGGACCGAGACGCATCGGAAGCTCGACAAGTTCTTCAGGCGTTACCCGAGCACTGAGACGGAACCACGACCTCTTTCCCGGTTGGAGGTCGAGGAACGGGCTCAGCGCCGGGCCAAGCACCTGGTAGGTATCGAATTCCAACCCAAGTAAGTCCAGTGCGACCTGATGCGCACTCGACGCCAACTCAACAACGTCGGTGCGACTCGACAATGCCCGATGATGGGTTGCGATTACCGACTCGAGGGTGGCCTCATCGGCCAAGCTCATCACCAAACGTTCATGTGGGGGCATCGCACGCGCAACGGTGGCCAGAATGCGGCCATCGGCAAGCGAGGAGACCAGCGAGACAGACCCAGAAGCACGGCTGACCGATGCAGCAACCAGCCGTGACGGGTCGTGATAGATATCAAAAATGGGTTCCGGGTCCGCTTCAGCATCCCGAATCGTTGCAACTGGGACGAATCCGGGTAGGCGATCGGCCACCGGGTGCACTCCCTCTTCGGGTTGGAATCGTGCCGCCCGATAGGTGAAAGGCTTATCCACGAACCGGCACATGAACACATAGTTCAACGGGTTGTTGCGCATCGCATGGCCGACCCGAGCACCAGCCACAAGCTGGCCGATGACGACCGCACCAAACAGGGCAGCCAGAGGTCCATCGTCGATGCGCCACAGCAGCACAGCGAACGCCAAAACGGTAACAACAGCAAACGTTTGAGCTGTCTGCTTGGCGACGGACGCACTAATGCGGCGACGCAGCCAATTCACATGGCGATCCATACAGCCTGTATCGGACGCCGTCGCCCGAACTTGAGTCGCCATGCCCAGCTAGTGGTTCGTGATCATTCCTGGCCGACCATGATGGTGGCCGGATCAGTGCACCGATACCTGGTCCGCTTGAGCCTGTAGTGCCTGCTTCAATCCGGCAACGATGGCGTCCTCGACTGGTCCTTCGAACAGCTTTCCCGACCACCCCAGGCTTACCTCGACCGACCCGTGGATCAACCGTTCGCATCGGTCGGTGTCGAACGGAACCATCTCGATACGCCCTGAGGCCTTCAGTAGTTTGCCGTAGTGATCGGGCACAATCACGAAGCTGCCAGAGCCGTCGGTGTGCAGCGTGGTTGCCTCGACAAACGTCATCTTTTCCGGGTCGATGAACGTGGTGGCCAACGGCGGCAGATCGATTGACACCCGGTACGAGGTTTCAATCAGGGTTGGATCGCTCGCCTGAAACGATGTCACGACCGGGTCACCAACGAAGGGAAGACCACCAAAAGATCGCCAGGTGCCTTCTTGGCGATAGGCCTGATGCACAGTCTCGCTCGATGCCTCGAACTGCTGGGTCACCAGGAACTTCTTCACGCCCACAGTGTGACCGATCGGGCGTGGGAATACAGCAACCCTGGGAAATCCCCGGCGGTAACGGTGAGATCAGGGTCAGGACCGTTTTGATTTCAGATACATCAACCCGCCACCTGCCACGATCGAAGCCAGAAGGATCGGCCAAAGTACGCCGTTTACCCAACTTCCGAGGATGCCGAGCGGCAGCCATGTGATGATGCGGGTCGCCACAAAAAGCACGGCACCCAGTGTCACCAGTCTGGGGCCCACCGCCAGATTCATTGGTGATAACCGAGACGATTTTTTTGCGGGAATCTTGGCCATGACGGGTCCAACACTAGGAGATGGTGCGGTATTTCACGGGGCCCGGAGCCGAATGAGCAGATCAGGGTTCACCAGGGACCCAAGC
>DNHM01000551.1:12404-19449 GCA_003485885.1 Acidimicrobiaceae bacterium | reverse complement strand
TCAGTCATTGGTCGGCTCCATCGGTGATTGCTTGGATTCCTGAACTCAGCGCGGACTTCATCAGACCGATGTCGTAGCTGTAGCTGACCATGCGGAATCCTCGACGGACCCAGTCGACGCCAGTTGCGACATCGCCTGCCAGACAGGCCGCAGTCTTTCCGTGGGTTTCGCATGCGGCAAGGATCGAGTCAATGCCGGCTTGCATGGTGGGGTGGTTGGTATCGCCGGGCACCCCGAGCGAAAGCGACAGGTCGCCATGGCCGAGATGGGCAACGTCGACACCGGGAACCGACATGATCTCTTCGGCATTGGCGACTCCCTGAGCCGACTCGATGAGTACACACACCATGGTGCGGTCATGGGCGCCGTCGATGATCTCGGGCACGGTCGAGGAGCTGTAGTCGTCGTGGGCGCCACCGAACATGGCCCCACGTTGTCCGGTTGGCGGGTACTTGGTGAGCCGAACGAATTGCTCGGCCTGTTCCGCCGTCTCACACATCTGGAACAACATGCCCATGGCACCAAGGTCTAACAATTGGGCGGTGTGCTCATGGGTGGTGGCACGGGGTCGCACGAGCGGCACGATGTCGAGGCCTCGGCACAGTGCGAGCTGGTGTTTGATCTCGCTATATGAGAATCCGCTGTGCTCCATGTCGTAGAAGACGAAGTCGGCGCCAGCGCCTTGCAGAATCTGGGGTAATCCGGCGCTGAGGAACTCGAAGATCATGGTGCCATAGAGCGTTTCACCAGCAGCCAGTCGGTCTTTCACGGGGTTCGGTCGCATACCTCCGAAGTTAGTCGTCGCGGGGCGCAGCACTTTCTTTGAACTTCGTCAACGTGCGTGGCGGGATCAGGCCGCAACCCTAAAACACGATGCCGATCGTCTTGCGTCGGTAGTTCTCGAGGCCAGTGCTCTAGATGTGACCCGACGATCCGCCATCAACACTGATGGCTTGTCCGTTGATATAGGCGGCAGCGTCGGTGCACAGGAACACGACTGCATTTGCGACTTCTTCGGGGGTGCCATACCGGCCCACCGGTACACCCTTGGAGTTATTGGCCATGATCTCTTGTTGTGATTTCCCGGTAGATTCGGCGAGCTCCGCGGCGGCCCGATCCCACATGGCGGTGTGAATGAGTCCTGGCAGGATTGAGTTGACCAATACGCCATCTCGGCCGTATTTGCTCGCCAACGCTTTGCCGGTGGAGATCATCGCTGACTTGGTTGCTGCGTAGTCAATGAGAGCAGCGCTGGGGTAGAGAGCCCCGACGGTCGAGATCATAACGACCCGACCCCATTGTTGGGCTCGCATGCGGGGGAGTACATGGCGCGTGCAACGTACCGCTGACATCATGTTGAGTTGGAACAGTTGTTCCCAGTCGGCGTCGTCCATGTATAGGAAGTTGCGCGACGGTGACGCACCGACATTGTTGACCAGGATGTCGGCATCACCGATGTCGTCGGTTGCCCGTTGTAAGAACCGATTGGTTGAGTCGGCATCGCTCATGTCCGCGACATAGCCGCGGATGTTGTCGCTGTGTGAGGCGAGGTCGTTGACCGCATCTTGACCGCGAGCGCAAAAAGCGACGCTCGCTCCATGGTCGGCGAGCAAACGGACCGTCGCAGCGCCGATGCCAAGGCTTGCGCCTGTCACGATGGCTTTTCGCCCTGTGAGGTCAAGATCGATCACGTTGCATCTCCCGATGTCGTCGGCGCTTGGTCAGTGTTGCTGATCGTTGCGGGGTGATTGTGTCGGAAGTGACACCGATTCGTCAAACTCCTTGGAGTTGCATGCTGAAGCACTACGCAGATTGGCGTGACTGTGAGTTACCTACCAAGATGAAGTACCGATCTTGGGGGAACCTTGCAGTACGAAACTATTCTGACCAACGTTGTTGACGGTGTGCTCACCGTGACCATGAATCGGCCCGAGAAACTCAACGCGTGGACACCGCGTATGGGTATCGAGATGGCCGATGCGATCAGCGCAGCGAACGATGACAATGATGTGATCGCGATCGTGGTGACCGGAGCGGGCCGTGGCTTCTGCGCCGGCGCAGACATGAGCGAGGTGTTTCAAGCCCAGCTCGATGGAGATGAAGAAGACCGCACGCCGATGGACTGGGTCGGGCTCATGCGGTCGTGTAAACCGATCGTGGCCGCAGTCAACGGCCCCGCGATCGGTGTTGGTCTCAGCCAGGTCATGTCGATGGACCACATCATTGGGGCGGCGGGCGCAAAGTTCAGCCTGCGGTTTGTGAAGGTTGGTGTGGTGCCCGAACTGGGCAGCTCCAACCTGGTGCCCATGCGAGTCGGTTTCGGTAAAGCCAGTGAACTCATGCTGACGGGCAAGACGATCCTGGCCGAAGAAGCAGCCGAGATCGGCTTGATTGATCAGTGTGTGCCAGCGGAGCAGTTGCTCGATGCCGCCCACGAGATGGCGCGAGCCATGGGCGACAACCCCCAGGCGTCGCTGCGGTTCACCAAACAACTACTGACCGAGAACATGAGTAATGCTTCGCTCAGGGATGTGCAGCGGCTCGAGCTCCAGTTGCTGAATCAGGCGTACGAGACGCCTGAGCACAAAGAAGCGATCGCCGCTTTCTTAGAGAAACGGGAACCTGATTTTAAGACAGCTCGCGAGCGGTAGAGCGCAATGTCAGGCCGACGAGCCACTCGGGGTAACCCTTGGAGTTGCCGGCTCGAAGCCGAAGCTGGTCGGGTTGCGGATGTTTACTCACCAGAGTCGCCCATGCAGTAGTTAGGCACTGGTTGTGGTCTGCAGGGCCGAAGGCAGCGAAGGCAAAACTCCACTCGGTGGCGCCATCGACCGAAATAGAGACAACTTCGACATCGCAGCCTTGGTGGGTCTTGGCTCGAGCATCGGCTGACAGCAGCACCTCGTCACCATTTGCTGCGAACCGTCGTTTGATGATGCGCTTGTCGACTTCGGCCCAGCTCGTTTGGTGGCTGAGATCGACTCGCTCGCCAGCGGGGCTCCACCGTTGCCACGACTCCGTCAGGCCGTGTAGATCGTGCCCCATCAAGACCGGCTCCGGTCCTCGGAGCCGCAGCTTCAACTCCAAGGTCGCACCGTCCCGGCGTTTCACGCCCACGTCGACCCTGGGCTGCTCCTCGATCCGGTACACATCGCAACGGTCCTCAACAACGCCCGCAGTGCCCTCGTTGGTGAACCAGGTGAGGACTTCGGCCGGCAACGGTCCATCGAAAAACCAGCGAGCCTCGGTCGTCAGATCGACCGTGGCAGCGCCGGACTCGTTGTGTGATGGTGACGCCACCGAATCGATTTCGGAACCCGCTACGTGCCTGATGTCGATTTCCTTCGTTCACTTATCGCTGACCTGCGTGATCGACCGTTCTCGAGCGGTTCGTCACCTTGATTCAGGCAGAAGGTGCGGCTAGGAGGAAGGGCCAAAGGTCATTCGTCTGGGCTTCAGAGTGGATTATCCGCCGAGTGCGTCGTAGGTAGCGGTGGTCAGGTTGATGCTGCGGAAGTCGCCAGTGAGACCGGCGTCCATGCGATTCATCATGTAGGCGAACGTCATGTTGCGTTCGGTGTCAACCACGATGGAACTGCCGCCCCAGCCGCCCCAGTAGGCAATCTTGCCTTCGGGTAGGTACGGGGCGCCTTCTGAGGGCATGGCGTAACCCATACCGAATCGAACGGGCAGACCGAGCACCATGTCGGTGCCATGGGCCTGTTCGTCGAAGATCTTGTCGATGGTCTCGTCTGACAGCAAGGTGACGCCGCCAGCGGTTCCGCCGTTGGCCACGATCGCCTGAATCTGGGCGACCGAACGAGCATTGCCGTGCCCATTGGCTGCAGGCACGCAGGCCTGACGCCATGATGTTTCCCACGCAGTTGTGGCACTTGGAGCAGGCCCAGTGAAGGTCTTCATCGCGATGCTCTCCATGTCGATGGTCGCCAAATCAATAGGCACGTCTTCAGGCGGGATCACGTTGGCGATCCGTCCGAACTCGCTCTCGGCCAGACCGATGTGGAAGTCGGCACCCATCGGGCCTGCAATCTCCTGGGCAAAGAAGTCACCGAGCATGCGGCCGTCGATGCGCCGGATCACTTCGCCGATCAGGTGACCCTGATTGAGTGCGTGGTAACCCGATGCCGTGCCGGGTTCCCACCACGGAGCTTGCGCTGCGAGCATCGAGGTTGACTTGTCCCAGTCGTAGATGTCTTCCGTGGTGACTGGCTGAGCCCATGCTGAAACGCCCGAGGTGTGACCCATGAGATGGCGGACCTCGATGTTTTCCTTGCCGTTCTGGGCGAACTCTGGCCAATACTGCGCAACCGGTGCATAGAAGTCCAGTTGGCCGCGTTCGACGAGCAGCAACGCCGACAGGAACGTCATTGTTTTGGTTGTTGACCAGACGTTGGTGATCGTGTCTTCTTGCCATTCAGTGGTCTGGGCTTCGTCGGCGTGACCGCCCCAAATATCCACGACTGTTTCGCCGTCAACCGTCACACAAACCGAGGCGCCGACGTCTTCGCCAGAGTCGAGCGTGTCGCTAAGTAGTAACCCCAACTTCTCAAAACGCGCGTCGCTGATTGTGCCCTTGATATTTGCCATAGCCTCAGCCTGCCATGCGGCGGACCGCACCAAGAAGTACTGAGGCACCACGTTCAGCTTGTTCGATGGAAATGTTCTCGGCTTCGTTGTGAGAAAGGCCCTCGTCGCATGGCACAAAGATCATGGACGTGGGGTAGTGGGCGGCTACGTAGCAGGCATCGTGCCCAGCGCCAGAGACCATACGTTTGTGGCTGAATCCCAGTTCCTCAACCGAGGCTTCAACGGCAGCGATGCAGTCGTCGTGGAAGACGACCGGGGGTGAATCGGTATCGACATGGATTGCGGTGCTCACGCCATGGCGTTCAACTTGCGCACTCACGATGTCTCGCATGGAGGCATCCATCGCCAACAAGGTGTCGCCGTCGGGGTTGCGCATGTCGAGGGAGAACGTGATCTTCTCGGGGATGGTGTTGGGCGAGATTGGTTCGCTGCGGAACTGGGCAAACGTGGCTCGAGCCCACGGTGAGTGTTCGGCAGCCAATGCGTACACGCCAGACAGGATGTCGCCCAGTGCTCGGGCCGGGTCCTTGCGCACATCCATGGGGGTTGGCCCGGCGTGGGCAGGGTGGCCACCCAGTTCGACGGTGTACCAACGGAATCCCTGCACCGCAGTCACGATGCCGATCTCGATCGCATCGGCTTCCAAGATGGGGCCCTGTTCGATGTGCAGTTCAAACGCTGCGGTGTAAGGCCGAGGTCGTGCTGCCAGCTCGCCGTCCCAGCCAAGTCGTTTGAGTTCTTCGCCGACCGACTTGCCGTCGAAGTCTTCGTGCTTCAGCGCTTGTTCGAGTGGAAGTGCACCACCCCAGACTGCGGAGCCCATCATCGACGGCTGGAAGCGGGAGCCCTCCTCGTTCGTCCACACCACGATCTCAAGCGGGGCTTCGGTGGTGACACCGAGGTCGTTCAACGTCTCGATGACTTCGAGTCCGCCCAACACGCCGTACACGCCGTCGAAACGACCACCGGTTGGTTGGGTGTCCAGGTGGGACCCAGTCATGACCGGTGGCAAGTCGGGATTGCTCCCGGGTCGAGTGGCGAACAAGTTGCCGATCTCGTCGAATTCGAAGGTGCAGCCTGCGTCGGCAGCCCATCCCATGAACAGGTCTCGGCCAGCCTTGTCTTCGTCGGACAGCGCCTGGCGATTCGAGCCGCCGGCAATACCCGGCCCGATCTCGGCCATCTCCATGAGTCGTGACCACAGACGGTCTCCGTCAACTCGTGCTGCACTCATCGTGATCTCCCTGAACTGGATGGATGTGGGATGTATGCATCGAAAATACCCGTGATTTCTTCTGATCGTCGCATCGTGCCAGCATCGAGGAACAACGAACCGGGGGAAACACATGGGAATCTGCGACGGCAAAGTAGTCATAGTCACGGGAGCAGGACGAGGAATTGGTCGTGGACATGCACTCGAATTCGCTCGCCAAGGAGCCAAGGTCGTGGTCAACGACCTAGGCGGAGCCCGTGATGGAGTGGGTGGAGACCTGACTCCAGCACAAGAAGTTGTTGCCGAGATCGAAGCCATGGGCGGCGAAGCAATCGCCAATGGCGACGACGTGTCCAGCTGGGACGGAGCGGCCAACATGATCAATCAGGCGGTGGAGCACTTCGGCACGCTGCATGTGCTTGTTAACAATGCCGGCATTTTGCGCGACCGCATGTTGGCAAATATGACCGAAGAAGAATGGGATGCCGTCATCAACGTGCACTTGAAAGGCACGTTTGCCCCGGCTCGCCATGCTGCGGCGTATTGGCGAGAGATGATCAAGAATGACACACCGGTCGAAGGCGCTGCGCTTATCAACACCAGCAGCACGTCTGGCGTGTTCGGTAATCCGGGCCAGACCAACTACGGCGCAGCCAAGGCTGGCATTGCATCATTCTCGATCATTGCGTCAGCTGAGCTCGGTCGATACGGGGTCACGGTGAACTGCATCGCTCCCGGCGCTCGCACTCGTATGACCGAAGATCTGCCCTATGGCCAGCAAGAGATCGAAAAGGGCGAGTTCGACTTCCTGCATCCCGACAATGTGGCACCGACCGTGGTGTGGCTTGGTTCGAACGAACCGGCCGCGCGAGAAGTCACCGGCCGAGTGTTCCTGGTAAACGGTGGCACGATCAGCTGTATGGAAGGCTGGGAAGGCGGCCCCAAGGCCAACAAGGACGACCGCTGGGATCCTGCCGAACTCAGCGATGTGATCCCTGGCCTGGTCGCTCAGGCCAAAGAGAACGTGATGACTCGCCGGCGCCGGCCCAGCTGAGTTCGAGCGCGGCAGAGCGCTCATTGTCGAACAGCGAGTGACGTTCAGGCCAATGCGGCTTTGGCTGCTTCGGCGACCTGGGTAATTGCCGCTTTGCCAGCGTCAGAGAGCGGGCTGAGTTGGAAGAAGGCGTGGACCATGCCGTCGTAGTTGGTGTGGGTGACCTGCAC
>DNHM01000551.1:8478-12323 GCA_003485885.1 Acidimicrobiaceae bacterium | reverse complement strand
GGGGGCGAGGCCCTCGTGTGACTCGGCGAGGAGAGGCGACGCTCGCCAGTCGAGCGGATCGGCTGCATAGTTGTGCATGAACCAGTCCATAGTTTCCTTGGTCAGGATGTAACCCACTCCGTTCTCGGTCATCGACGGTGACGCGTCGGCAACATCGACGGCGGGATAGACCAGCAGCTGGGCCGCCAGGTGCATGCCGGCATCGCGGGCCATCAATGCGAGCACAGCCGCAAAGTTGCCGCCCGCTGAATCACCGGTCACGGCAAGCTTGCTGCCGCGCCCGAAATTGTTGCGGTCCTTATACAGCGCCTGAAATACCGCCCATGCGTCGTCGAGGCCAGCCGGAAATGGGTGTTCGGGAGCTAGGCGGTAGTCGACGGCAACGACTGCTGCGCCGGACTCCAGAGCGAGTTGGCGACATGGTTGGTCGTGGGTCTCGAGATCGCCGATCACGTAGCCGCCACCATGGATGAACATCAGGATCCCGTTGGCGTCATCGTTCTCATAAATGCGGCACGGCACGCCCGCGATATGAAGGTCTTCGACTCGGTCGAGCTGCGGGCCGGGGCCAGCGAGATCGGCGAGGGCTTGGTAACCAGCTCGTCGATCCTCGACGCTTTGGTCCCAGATAGAAGGGAGTTTGGCAGCGGCAGCATTCGTCGCTTCGACCAGGGGTGCGATCTGTGGATCAAGAGGCATGGAGACAGTCTGAGGCCGATTGTGCTCAGCAACAACTAGGCAGCTTCGATCCAGCAGGTGAACCGGCTGTTCCGTAGTAGTCGTCGGAGTAGACCATGAATGTGGTGAACAACACCAGCGGGGCCTGTTAGGGAACAACGTGCCCGCTAAGACACGGTGATCTAGGGTCGGGAGACCTCGACGACCCAAGGAATACTCATGACGGACCTCGCCGCGCCTCCCACCTCGACTTCGCAAGCCAGCAGCGTTCATCCACTCGACCGTTTGACGGTGGCAGAAACACAGGCCGCCGTCGAGATCGTGCGCGCCGACGAACGGTTTGGCTCTCGGGCGCGTTTCGCCAGCATCGACCTGCATCTTCCCGAGAAGGCACTCGTGCTTGCCTACACGGCGGGAGACGCCATTGTTCGAGCAGCCGACGTGGTGGTTCTCGACAGATCCGACGGATCGACGCACGAGATTGTCGCCGTAGTCAGCGATGGGACGGTGGCCCAATGGAACCGCATCGAAGGTGTGCAGCCGTCGATCACGGTCAATGAGTTCGTCGAGTCCGAGACGGCCATGAAGTCCGATCCTGATTTTCAAGCAGCGATGGCCAAGCGTGGCATCACGGATATGAGCCTGGTCACGATCGACCCGTGGAGCGCCGGCAACTATGGCGACCCGATCGAGTCGAGTCACCGCATCGTGCGGGGTCTGGTCTTTGTGCGCGGCACCGCGGGCGGCAACCAGTACGCCCGTCCGATCGACGGGATGCTGGTGGTCTTCGATCTCAACGCGATGAAGATCGTGCGCATCGAGGACGAACGAGTGCTGCCGGTGCCAGACGAACCAGCAGAATCCGCAGAGTGGTCGCGGCACCTCATGCCATCTGACCGTGAACGCTCCGACATCAAGCCACTCGACATCGTCCAGCTCGACGGCCCGAGCTTCGAGGTCAACGGCGATCGTCTCAGCTGGCAGAAGTGGGACATGCGCATCGGGTGGAGCAGCCGTGAGGGGCTCGTGATAAACACCCTCAGCTATACCGACGGCGATCAAGTTCGGCCTGTGCTCTACCGGGCGTCGCTCGCAGAGATGACGGTTCCGTACGGCGATCCGTCGGCGACTCAGGCCCGCAAGAACGCATTCGACGCTGGTGAATACGGCATGGGCATGCTTGCCAACTCGCTGACGTTGGGCTGCGACTGCCTGGGCGAGATCCACTATCTCGATGCCCATTTCTGTGACGCAGAGGGAACCGTGGTCGAGATCCCGCAGGCGATCTGCATCCACGAAGAAGACTTCGGGATCAGCTGGAAACACAGCGACTTTCGAACCGACCAGACCGAGGTCCGGCGGCTTCGTCGACTCGTCGTGTCGTTCATCTGCACGGTGGGCAACTATGAGTACGGCGTCTATTGGTACTTCTACCAAGACGGCCGAGTCGAGAGTGAGATCAAGCTCACTGGCATTCTGAGCACGGGCGCCCTCGACACCGGCGAGACCACCAACTACGGCACCAAGCTGGGCGATCACCTCTACGGCCCGAATCATCAGCACTTCTTTTGTATGCGGCTCGATATGACGGTCGATGGTTTGGCCAACTCGGTTGTCGAAGTTGACACCGTGCAAGCGCCGCCGGACGAGAACCCCTACGGCAATGCCTTCCGTGGTCAGACAACCGTGCTTGCCACCGAGCAGCAGGCGCAACGCCGCATCGATCCAATGGCGGCGCGCTACTGGAAGGTCATCTCCAACGAGGCCACCAACAAGATGGGCACACCTACCGGATACAAGCTCATCGCTGGCGAGAATTGTTTGCCGTTCGCGACCGAGGAATCCTCGATTCGTGCTCGTGCTGGTTACATGTGGAATCACCTGTGGGTCACGCCCTATGCCGCCGATGAGCGATGGCCAGCGGGCGCCTATCCGAACCAATCAGTCGGCGGCGAGGGCCTCCCAGCGTGGACCGCAGCTGACCGGGATGTCGAAAACACCGACCTGGTTGTCTGGTACACGATGGGTCACAACCATCTGCCGAGTCTCGAAGACTGGCCGGTCATGCCAGTTGCCTGCATCGGGTTCACGCTCAAGCCAAGCGGCTTCTTCGACCACAGCCCGGTCATGGACCTGCCGCCGTCCTCCACATGCCACTGAGTAGCAGCGTCAGCAACCGGAGGCATATCGATACCGGCATGTAAGACTCTGGCCGTGAGTACTGCGCAGCCTGTCGTCCCGTCTGTGTTCTTACTCGTACCCGGTCCATGGGAAGACGAGGCGTCGTTGCTCGACGCGCTCGCCACCGTGACCCTGCCGCTGGGAACATTCGACGACGGCCCGATCGCTGCCGATCATGTTCGCTTCGGTCTGGTCCAAGACCCAGCTGGGTTCGGGAACGCATTGTCGTGGTCACGCGATGGGCAACGAGACGAGTTGGTCGCAGCGGCGAATGCGTGCAACGCTGCTGCGTTGATCGAGGTTGGCACCACGCTCGACCTCGCAATCCCCACACTCCGCAAGATCAGCGAGGCACTTCGCACCTCAGGTGGCGTCGGTATTCGGGTTGAGTCGTCAGGGGCTGCCGTCGACTGGCCAACATGGTTCGCTGCGCTTGATGCCTCGACTGCGCACGAACTTGTGCATCACACCACGCTTCTGGTTGCCGACGGCAAGGTGACCTACACGACGGGCATGCACGCCTTTCAGCGACCCGACGCTCTGGTCGAAGGACATGATCCTGACCTGGTGTCGGTGTTCTGTAGTTTCCAGGTCGTGGAAGACCCGGTCCTTATGACCGGGCACACCTACGGCGCCGATGCTGACCAGCCACGTCGGGCCATAGAACGTTGGCCCGACTATCGGTTCGGGCCCGACGACGGTCGACACAATCCTTTTGGGTTCTGGCGTCTGACCGAGCCGGGTGTGCCAGGACCTGTTACCTCGGACCCGCTGCCCGTCATCATCCCGCCGCTGGTGGTGACCTTGGCGGCCGCTGAACGCGAGCAGGGTCGCCCGCTTACCCAAGAAGAAGTCGAAGCTCACGTTGCAGACGGCGCTGCCACGATGGTCTCCGCAATTGAAGCAATTCGGCTTGAACGTGCCCGCGGGTACGCCGACATCGAGCCAAGCCTGGCTTGGGGCCAGTGGCAAATCGCCCGCAGCCT
>DNHM01000551.1:0-8391 GCA_003485885.1 Acidimicrobiaceae bacterium | reverse complement strand
AAAAATCTTGGATCGGTGTCATCCCTATGTGGTGCCGAGGCGTTGTACAGGTGATGGACTTCTCTGACTTCTTCAGATCCGAGGCAGATCAGCTGCTCCGTTTCTGTTGGGTGCTGACACTCGATACCGACGAGGCTGCCGACCTCGCGCAAGAGGTCATGACACGCGCCTATGAACGGTGGGACCTCCTTGAACAGCAGGACCAGAACCCAGCTGGTTGGGTGCGCACGGTTGCCGTGAATCTGTCTCGCAGTCGGTGGCGGCGGGTCAAGCGCTTCCGGATGTTCGTGCCCAAGCTGGTGGCCCCGCCTCAGGCAGCGGCCGTGGCCAGCGATCCGGATCTTGCGCTCGCACTAGAGGCATTGGCCTTGCGGCAGCGTCAAGTGATTGCGCTTCGGTACTGGGCTGACCTGCCGCTCGCGGAGTGTGCCATCGAGATGGGCATCTCACTCGGCAGCGTCAAGCAACATTTGGCAAGAGCACATCGCAATCTTGCGGCTGCCATCGACCCGGCGATTCTTCAGGATCTGGTGCTATGAACGACCTAGGCAAACGTCTGAACGATCTCGCGAGCCGAGCCACGACCGGTGTGGTTCTAGCGGATCCGTCGATCACCGGGCCAGCGACTGTTCGATCCGTGCGCGGTCGGAAGGTGGCCTTCGGGTTGGTATCGGCACTGGCTGTGGCCTCGATGCTGTTTCTATGGCAAGGCCGTAACTCTGGAACCACTTCGGTGGTTGTTGGTCAGGGCGAAGATAACTCCACTGGCTTCTTCACCGGTGGCCCGTGCACCGATGGCCCGGTGCTAGAGCTGCTGCAGGCAGGTATCCCGACGTTTGACTATGAACCTGCCGGGTCATTCGATGAACTCGCCAACCAGTCGGCTGCGGTCGTGGTTGGTCAGGTGGCTTCGATGGCTCGGACCGAAGTGAATGGCCGGAGTTACATCGAGGTCACAGTGAGCGGCGTATTCGAGATCTCTGTCGACAGCGGCGCTGATACACCCCGAAACGACATCGAGATCATCGCGTACCAGGCCCAGTGGGCCGATCGCTCAGCACCGGATCCGTTGGCTTCGCCGGTGGCGGTAGATGGCCTTGACTTCTTCGGTTTCCTTTCGCCATGGAGCGGTGTCCGCGGAGGTTGGGCACCTGGTCCTGAGGGACTCTATGTCTCGTGTAATGGCCCTGGTCTGCCGGTAATCGCCAGCGGTGCCGGCCCAAACGACCCTGCTGACCCGGGCCAATGGTGGGCACAGAAGGCCGCAGAGCAAGCGGCGGGCCAGGCGATGGCTGACGCAGCGACTGCTGCGGAAGCTGCGAATGAGGCGGCTGAGGATCAACTCGATGAGCATCCAATAGTCGAGACTTCTGGTGGGTTCGAGTCCGTCGAGGCAGCGCGCCAAACGCTCGCCGACGCTGTCGTAGCAGAGGCCGAAGTGCGACGCGGCGCGAACCGGGACAACCGGGAAGCGGACCCGGTACTGCTGGAAGAACTTGAGGCGGCTCGATTCGAAGCGGGACGTGCTCTTTGGACTGCCTCGGGGATCAGCTCATATCGACTTCGGTATGTGGAGTCACATCCCCCCTCCGGTTTCACCTCCCTCGTTTCGTTGAGGATCGAGGATGGCCACGTGGTGGACACTGAGTTTCGGCAGGGCTCCGATGAGGCCGATCAGGTCTTTACCGTCGACGAGATGTTCGCAATCGCTGCATCAGTCGACGAGGTCTATGACCTGACGCTGGATGCCGATACCGGTCATCCCGTCGAGTTGCGGCTAGATCGAGATGATGCGGTGCGTGGCGACGAGTTCAACCTGCGCGAGATCCAGGTGATCCCTCGGCAAGACCTGGACGACGCCGACCCGATTCTCCAAGACTGGCTGCCGGAGCTTGTCCCTCTCCCCGAAGGGCTGATCTCGCTCCTTCGCCCATCAACCGATGTGACACAGGGATACTTGCTGCACGCGAACGACGATTTGCAGGTGTTCTTGTACCTGGATGGCGACGAGGTGTGCGCTGTTATCGATCCTTTTCCAACAAACGCCGACTCCACCGGGGCAGCTGGCACGTGCCGGTTCAAGACGGAGTTCCTCGCCAACACGGTCTTGCTTGCGAATTCAGTGCCACAGGGGCTGACGTCTTATCTTCTGGTCGTTCCATCGCCTGACTATCTCGACCAACAATGGACGGCCGAAGCCGAAGGAGGCACGCTCGACGTGACAAGTTGGTCGGTGTTGTTCACCGAGGACGAAGACGCACCACTCGGTCAATCGCTGGTGCGCATTCTGTGCGAGTGCGGCGACCGTACCTTCAGACTTCCGAGCTGAGTAACCAGGCTGGAATCCAGAGTCGAGTTACTGCCATACAGCAGCCAGTATCCGCCTCATGAGAGGCCTCGGGGCTAGGGTGGCGGCGATGAGTTTTGAACAGATCGAAGTGTCCATCGACGGAGCAGTTGCGACCGTTGTGCTGAGCCGGGCTGATGCGCTTAATGCGATCACGCCGACCATGCTTGGTGAGCTGAATCAGGCCTATGACGAGCTGACGGCGAACGCCGACGTGCAGGTTTTGATCCTGACTGGAGCCGGCCGAGCCTTTAGTGCTGGGGTTGATCTGAAGGCGCTCGGCGATCGAGAACTCACCGGTGGAAGCGTCGGTGATATTTTGGACATCCCGGCTCGCAGCATGACCGACAGGCTGGCGAACGGCCGGCTGGTCACGATCGCCAAGGTGAATGGTTTCTGCTTCACCGGCGCACTCGAACTTGCATTGGCATGTGACCTGATGGTCACGGCAGAGTCGGCCAAGATGGCCGACACACACGCCAAGTTTGGTCTTCGCCCGACCTGGGGTATGAGCCAACGGTTGCCAGCACTCGTTGGTATGGCCAAGGCCCGCGAGCTCAGCTACACAGCGCGCACCTTCACCGGTGCCGAGGCAGCAGCCATGGGTATGGCCTGCCAGTCCGTGCCATCCGAAGAACTCGACGCAGCGGTCGCGACATTGGCAGCACAGGTGGTCGAGAGCAGCGCTGGATCACTCGCTGCGTACAAGGACCTCTACGGCGTCGCTGAGTCGCTGGGTATCGAGGGTGGCCTCGCCTACGAATACAGCCACGATTACGAGATCACCGATACCGACGAACGGCTCGCTGGCTTCCGCTAGTTATTCAGGCAAGCAATTCCGGGCGCACGGCCGAGCGCCGGTGTAGACCTTGATCATGGTTGATGAACGCGTCCTGTTGATCTCTGGCGAAGCGACCTTTGTCGATGACCTGCGCGAGCCGCTTCTCGACGGCGCCGCTCATGCGGTATTCGTGCGGTCGACCGCGGCGCACGCGTCTATCGAGGTTGACCTGTCCGAGGCACATGCAGCGCCGGGTGTTCTGGCTGCGATCGCAGCCGCTGACAATCCGATTTTGCCGACCATGGCCTACAACGCACTTCATCCGTTGCGTTTTGCTCAGCCATTGCTGGCGGAACACAAGGTGCGTTATGTCGGCGAACCTGTCGCCGTGATCGTGGCTGAAACCCGTGAGCAGGCGGTCGACGCGGCCGAGCTGGTGATCATCGACTACCAGGACCTGCCGGTCGTCCTCACTGCCCAACAAGCGATCGACGGCGCAGTGCAACTGTTCGAACCAGCCGATCAGGCTCGCCATAACGCTGGCAGTCCCGACACCGGCGGCGCTAGCGCAGATACAGCGTCATCAAACGTGATCCGCACCCATCTCGACGATGGTTTGTCGGTCGAGTCTGCTCCAGAGCTGTTTGCACACGCAGATGTGGTCATCGAACACAACTTCCGCAACCCTCGCCAAGTGGCGGCACCGATCGAATGCCGAGGTGCGACTGCGGTGTGGACCCCCGATGGTCACCTGCATGCCTGGGTCAGCACCCAGACGCCACACAGCTTCCGCAGTCGCATCGCACCGATGTATGACCTGGCGCTCTCGCAGATCCATATCGTGGCAGGGCCGTTTGTTGGGGGCGGCTTTGGCGGTAAGGGGGCACCCGGTCCGGAAGAGCAACTCATTCCCCATCTGGCCAAGCTCGTTGACCGACCGGTTCGATGGGTCGAGTCACGCACCGAAAACCTGACGTCGGCGCCCCACGGCCGTGCAGAAGAGGTACATCTGTGGCTGGCAGGAACCTCTGACGGGGAGCTACAAGCGGTCAAGGTGCAGCTGCATAAGGACGCCGGGGCCTATCCGAGTTCGGGGGCTGGGCTGCCGAACAACTGGACGGCGCTCATGCTTGCCGGTACTTATGCGATCGCTCATACCGAGTTTGAGCAGGTCACCTATGTCACGAACCGTCCGCCGGTGGCTGCGTTGCGAGGTGCTGGCCGTGCGCCGGTTATCGCTGCACTTGAACGGGCCATCGACATGTTCGCGGCCGAGATCGATATGGATCCAGCCGAGGTTCGGCGTCGCAACCTGGTGGGCGCCGATGACATGCCGTACACCTCGCCGACTGGTGCAATCTACGACGACGCCGACTACGGCGACGCACTCGAACGTGTGCTCATGCTGGCCGACTACGACGTACTACGACAGCGACAAGCGGCCCAACGGTTAATTGCCGGAGGTGTGCAGATCGGTATTGGTCTCGCCAGCTACAACCACCGGACCTGCGGCGGAGGTGGCGAGTCGGCCCTGGTGCGCATCAATCCCGATGGCAGCGCAACCGTGGTCACCGGAACGACATCGCAGGGGCAAGCCCACGAGGCCACCTGGCGCACGATCGC
This sequence comes from Acidimicrobiaceae bacterium, assembly GCA_003485885.1. Lineage (GTDB taxonomy): Bacteria > Actinomycetota > Acidimicrobiia > Acidimicrobiales > UBA10347 > UBA10347. The sequence continues at coordinate 3,640 of DNHM01000551.1, read as the reverse complement.
ATCGGGCGAACTTGGCATCGCGCCCGAGTACATCACCGTGATCGAGGGTCGGACCGACGAGATCGCCACCGGCATGGGAGCCATTGGGTCTCGGTCCGTGCAGACAGCCGGCTTGGCCATCCACGAGGCGTCAGCCGAGGTTGTCTCCCAAGCCGCCGCAGTCGCAGCACAGATGCTCGAAGCTGCTCCAGCCGACGTGGTGCTCGACCGAGTGGTCGGTGCCTTCCATGTTGTGGGCACGCCGAGCCGATCGCTTGGCTGGGCCGAGATCGCCGTCGAGATGCAGGCTCGCGACGAACAGTTGAGCTGTGATCACGTCTATGAAAACGGCGGCAAGGACGTCTACCCGTCTGGCTGCCATGTAGCGGTCGTCGAAGTCGACACAGAAACAGGTGCCTGGAAACTCGTGCAGTATTCGGCCGTCGACGACGCCGGCGTGCGTGTCAACGACCAGGCGGTCGACGATCAGCTTCGTGGCGGAATCGCTCTGGGCGCAGCGCAAGTCATGGGCGAAGAAGTGCTCTTCGATGAAGCAGGGAATCCACTCACGGCAAACTTCCTCGACTACCAGATCGCGTCGATCGATCAGTTCTGCCAGATCGATCTCGAAGCTCAGGTCGTGCCGAGTTCCTTCAACGCCGGTGGCTACAAGGCGGTAGGCGAATCAGGCCCGATTGGTGCTACCCCGGCAGTGCACAATGCGGTGCTTGATGCCATTGCCCATGTAGGTGTGCGCCACATCGACATCCCGTGCACACCACAAAAGGTTTGGAAAGCCATCAACGAATTGCCAGGCCGCTAGGGGCAGGGGCATCGCAACGCCAGATCCCCCTTCGAACTTGCGAGGGCTGGGTTTGTCCGGGTCATACGCTGGTGTACATGGCCTTTTTTGAGCATGACGGAGCAACGATTCACTATCAGGTAGCCGGTCACGGTTTCCCTGTGCTCCTTATCGCACCCGGCGGGATGCACTCAGCGTTCAACAAATGGGCACTGATGCCTTGGAACCCGCTGGCAGCGCTGACCGATGACTTCCAGGTGATCGCCATGGATCAGCGCAACGCCGGACAATCGACGGCGCCCATCTCGGCAACCGATGGGTGGGATACGTATACCGCTGATCAGCTTGCGCTGGTCGATCATCTCGGAATCGATCGCTTCGCTGTGGCCGGAATGTGCATCGGTGGTCCGTACATCACGGGTTTGTGTATGGCAGCGCCAGAGCGAGTCGCAGCGTCGGTGATCCTTCAGCCGATTGGGCTCGACAACAACCATCAGGCGTTCTACGACATGTTCGACGGGTGGCGGGCCGAGGTAGCCCCAGCTCACCCCGAGGCCGACGATGCAGCATTCGACGCGTTCCGTTCGAACATGTACGACGGCGAATTCATGTTCAACACGACCCGGGAACAAGCAGCTGCAATTGAGACACCAACGATGGTGCTGATGGGCAACGATCTCTACCACCCTGAGTCGACGTCGCGCGAGCTTGCCGAGTTGTTGCCCACGTGCACGTTCATCGAAGACTGGAAGGACGGCGAGGCACTCGATGCAGCGTCGGCTGCAATTGCGACGTTTCTTGCGGGAGCGAGTTAAGGCAGATTCACCACCGTGAATCTCAAATGACCCGCTGAAGTCGATTTTAGATGGCGATCCAGAAACTGCTGGATCGAGCGACGCAGGTGCCGTCGCTGGCAAACACCGCGCCCCCTGCGCCGCGTTTTCTTCCATCCCATGTTTCGGGATAGGTCCCGTTCCAGGTGACGAGCGAGTAACTCGTCTGCGCCTCAATGGGCGTGATGACTTCGACCGCCAGTTGCACGGTGACTGCATGACGCCGCCCGCCGGCGTTGCCGACGTACCAGCCTTGGGCACAGTCGATTGCGGCCCATAGCGCGCCTTCGTCCACGTTGCCGTCGGCGTCAACAGCCCACTCAGGAACCGTCCAGTCGGTCGCCCATCGGCCATCGGGGAGTGGTCCCGAGTGGACCTGCATGGAGTCGGCGTTTGCTCCGCAGGAGAAACAAACCGGCACCGGATGGTCATCATGCAACGGGAAACGGGTTCGAGCGTCGGCGGCGTCAGCCAACGACACCGGATCCGTCTTCGCGTAGTCGGGTGTCCACGTCGTAGCGACCATGAATGGCTGGTCAGGTTCGCGTGGGTCGATGAGATGCCACCCGTGCTCGGCCGCGGTAATGGTTAGGTCAACCTCGAGCGGAATAGGACGTTTGACCGCCACCGTGACGGGTTCGCTGATTGCTCTGACGAACCGATGCGCTGTCCAACCACCTTGTCCAGAGTCGGTTGGCCCCTGGAACCAGGATTTTATGTTGATTGTCTGCTCGCTGTTCATCCCGTCGCTACCCAGAATGATCGTGAGCTTGCGACGCATGTCCCCGACGGGTCGAACAATGCCGCGGCTGCGCCTCGTTTCCGTCCGTCCCACGTGGGTGCATAGTCGCCATGCCATGCGACGAGCGCGTAGTCGGTTTCCGGTGTGATTTGGTGGTGAACATCCACCGCGAATTGCACGGTGACAGCTTGACGATGTTCTGGCCCACTGTGTGAGATGTACCAACCGCAGCTGCAGTCCATCGCCATCCACAACAGCGACATGTCGACCTCGCCGTCAATCAACGACCAGTTGGGGAGCCGGAACGGCGTGGCCCATCGCCCGTCGCCGAGCGGTCCCGCATGCACATGCAACGAGTGCTCGCCAAGCCCACACGACATGCAGTGCGGCGCAGGATGAGTGTCGGCAGTCAGCGGGAACGCTTCGCGGGCCACCGCTGCCTCTTCGATGGTGACGGCATTGGTTGATGGATAGTCGACATCCCACCGGGTGGCTTCGAGGATCACGGTGCCGGGGTCCGACGGATCCACGAGATGCCAGCAATCGTCGAGGTGGACCACGTCGAGACCTGTCTCGAGCGGAATCGGGCTGCGTAGCGCCACAGTGACTGGCTCGCCGATCGCCTCTACGAACTGGTGGCAGGTGAAACCGCCTTGTCCCATGCCGGTCTGGCCCTGCCGCAACGTTGGTACTCGAATAGTGCTCACTGGTGGTGAAGGTACCTTCCGGCGCCAGCCACAACCAAGACCCAGTGACGCTTCTTAGGAGCCTGGTGTACGTATTTCGTACACCAGGCTCCTTTTTTGCTTATGGGCGGCCGGCGGGGAGGCCGAAGAGGGTGCGGGCATTGTCGCCGACGAAGGCCGGTTGATCTGCTTCAGGGAACATCGACACGAGCGCGTTCAGGTCGTGGACATATTCGGGCGTGTGGTCGGCGTGGGGGAAGTCCGATGCCCACATAAATCGGTCAACGCCGAAGCGCTCGGCGAGTGAAGGAATTGTGCGTTCATCGGGATCACAGCTGATCCAGATGCGGTCTTGAAAATAGTCACTGGGTTTGTGTTTGAGTGGCACCCGTTCGCCGATGAACGTGTGGCCATAGACAGCGTCGATGCGGTCGAGCCAGTAACCAATCCAGCCGCCGCCCGATTCAAGCACTAGCACCTTGAGCTGGGGGAACTTGTCGAATACGCCGTAGTCAAACAGGGTGGTGAACTGCTGGCGTACACCATCACTGGCAGTGACCGACGCCAGCAGTTGTAGCTGTTTGACGTTCTCCCACGA
>DNHM01000101.1 GCA_003485885.1 Acidimicrobiaceae bacterium | reverse complement strand
TACGTCTTTGCCGCTTTCGATTGGACACCGCTCCCCGATGAAGTTCGTGACCTACAACATCCAGTACTCGCTTGGCCAGGACGGCTTCCACGATCTCGAACGGATCGCGGCTGCCCTCGCAGACGCTGATGTCATTGGACTCCAAGAAGTCGTTCGAAATGTCAAAGGTGTTCCAGATCGCGACCAGCCAGCTCGCCTAGGGCAGCTCCTGCCCACGTACTACTGGGTCTACGGACCAACCGTCGATCTCGACGCCAGCGCCAAATCGGCAGGCGGAACCGTGACGAACGCCCGGTACCAATTCGGCAACATGGTGTTGTCCCGATGGCCAATCCTTTCGTCGCGGCTCATCCTTCTGCCAAGGATCTTGACCACCGACACCAGCAATGGGCAACGGGGCGCACTCGAGGCGATTGTCGACGCGCCATCGGGTCCTATCCGGGGGTATTCAGTGCACCTCGACAACCACAGCCCTGCCCGACGCCAGGATGAGCTGCGGTTCCTTTTGCCTCGCCTGTTCGCCGTACCCCAGGAGGGGTCATCGTTCAGTGGGCCGAGTTGGTTGGGTCAACCTCACTCGGTCACGCCCGACGACTTCGTTGTCCTGGGCGACTTCAACCTCGGGCCCGACTCAGACGAGTACCGAGAGATCGTCGACCTCCAAGACCTCGGCGGCACGACGCAAGGACACCTGGTCGACACCTGGACAGCAGCGGGCCCCGCTCTGAGGCACGGCGTGACGTGGTACGCCGACCCAGCGGACCCGCGCTCGGGCATCAGAGTCGACTACGGCTTCGTGAGCTCCGGGCTGGCGGACAGGATCAGCGCAGCATGGATAGATGACGAGGCCGTCGGATCCGATCATCAACCCGCCTGGTTCCACCTCTCCGAATGAGACGACTGCAAACAACGCAAACCTGCCCTGGTCTTTGACGCGAACCCTGCCGCCCCGGTGTGCCTCCCCAGTTCTCGTCAGCTCAGCATGTCTCGGACCGCCAACGCGAACTCGGTAGTACTCGCGGTACCACCCTGATCCACGGTAAGGATGTCTCCATCTGCGTAGACGGCGGTGATGGCGCTGTCGAGCCGATCGGCGTGGTCGTCGAGATCGAGCCATCGCAGCATCATCACTGCTGAAAGTAACGTCGCTGTTGGGTTGATCAGATCCTGCCCGGCAATGTCAGGGGCGGTCCCATGAGCCGCCTCGAAGTAGGCGAAATCATCGCCGTAACATCCCGATGGAGCCAGACCCATACCTCCAATCGTGCCAGCCCCCAGATCCGACAACACGTCGCCATACAGGTTCGGCAACAGCAGGACATCGAGCTCCTCTGGACGCACTACCAGGCGGTGGGCCATGTCATCGACGATGTACCGGGCCAGTTCCACCTCGGGGAAGTCGGCAGCGATCTCCTCGACGATGTCGCAGAAGTACCGATCAGTGGCCGGCAACATATTCGTCTTGGCCGAGACGGTGAGGCGTGGCGGTCGACCGTCGCGCTCAGCCCGCTCACGGGCCAGCTCGAAGGAGAAACGGGCAACCTTCTCGGTCCCCTGGCGGGTGATGATCTTCGCTGCGAAACGACCTTCACCGTCCCACGCCAACCGAGCTCGCGGACCAATAAGCCCGCTTCCTCGCAGTGCGTCGACATCACCCATGATCCCAACGTATGCATCCTCGAGGTTCTCCCGAACGATCACATAATCGATCAGCTCCGGGCGGGCCATGGGCGACCGATAACCGGACTGCCATTGCACCGGACGCACGTTCGCATAGGTATGGCGACCCCATCGCAGATGTGCAATGCCCGGCGTGGTGCCATTGCTCGAACCGAACAGGACCGTGTCTGCAGCATCGAGTCGTTCGATCACGAGCGTCTCGCGCTCGTCCATCGTCTTACCTGCTAGCTCAGTGCCGGTAGGCAACACATCAAACGACACCGGAGGATCCAGCGCCTCGATCACCATCATCGACGCAACCATCGCTTCCGGTGCAGCATCGTCTCCAGGCACAACAGCGATCGTGGTCATGGCCTGCAACATTAGGCGTTCGCAGTCCCGCGTTACTCTGTCCGGAGCGTGTCTCGGACCGTTCCACGCACCGACCTCAACGCTGCCACGGCTACCCGCTACGAACCCAGGCCGTCGTCACCGAATACGATGTGGCATGGTTACGAGACACAAACACTCGTCAGAATGAGCATCGCCTGATCACCATCGCCATCGAGAATGCCAGGCACTGCGGGCGGCTCCCTCACCCCACTGAAACCTCACTCACCGACTGTCCTCGGTCATCGAAATCACCTCCACCGGAACGAAGCTGCGTGCCGAGGCAACGGTCTCCTTCGAAACGTAACTCGATCGCAATTTCGGGCAGGTTCCGCACCGGAGCTCTCGCATCTTGGAAGGCTTCGAACAGCACGACACGAACTCGGCAAGATCCCACAACAGGAGCACCACTATGAGTGACACCATGCGAGCCGTCGTACTCGACGGGCCCGGGCCACCAGAGTCGCTGACATTTCGGGACATCTCGATCCCGGAACCGGACATCGGTTGGGTGCTGATCGAGGTTAAGGCGTTTGGCTTGAACCGGTCCGAGCTCCATACCCGTCTCGGTCTGGCCGAAGGGGTGATCTTTCCCCGGGTGCTCGGGATCGAAGCAACCGGCGTCGTGGCAGCCTGTCCTGGCGGCGAGTTCCATGCTGGCCAGCAGGTCATGGCGATGATGGGTGGCATGGGCCGCACGTTCGACGGCGGCTACGCCCAATACACATCAGTGCCTGCCAGCCAGGTCTTGGCGTTTGAAAGTGACCTCGATTGGGCCACGCTCGGCGCGGTTCCTGAGATGCTGCAAACCGCCAACGGGTCACTCACCATCGGACTCGACGCCCAGCCCGGCCAATCCATCCTTATTCGGGGCGGCACGTCATCGGTAGGGATGGCCACCGCAGTACTCGCCAAGCAGCGCAATATGAAGGTTCTCTCAACCACCAGGAACCCGGCCAAAGCCGACGCTCTCAGCAACATCGGCGTTGATCATGTCATCGTCGACGACGGCCAGGTGGCCGAACAAGTGCGAGCGATCCTTGGCAACGGCGTCGACACTGCGCTCGAGCTCGTTGGAACGCCAACCCTGCCCGACACCTTGAGGGCAACCCGGGTCCACGGCGTCGTGTGCTTCACCGGCATGTTGTCAAACCAGTGGACCGTCAAGGACTTCTACCCCATCGAGTACATCCCCGCTGGCGTCCGGTTGACCGCCTATGGCGGCGACGCCGCTGACTTGTCATCAACCGTGCTTCAAGAGTTCCTCGACGCCGTCGCTGATGGGTCCGCCACGGTGCCCATCCACCGCCGCTACGACTTCGATCAGATCCAACAAGCCCACGCGGACATGGAGGCGGGCACTGCCGCTGGCAAACTCGTCGTTACGACCTAGGGCGGTTCCAGTTCGCCTCAAGCGAGTCCGTCGAGCTCGTCGACACGATCACGGCGATCTGCCAGGGCGACCCGATGTACGAGAGCACCCGGCACCTTCATGCTGGTGCTGCGAGGCGGCTCGCCTACGGTTCATGCATGGTAAATGCACAGAAGCGAGACGTGGCCGTGGTGATCGGCGCGTCATCGAAGTGGCAGTCCGACGGTCGCAACACGGTCCTCGTGCACGGCGGTGCCGTCGATGCTGGCGATCTGCCGGTAGGCGTGCGCTGGGGCATCGGCGGAGCGATTGCACAGCGCTTCGCGGCCGAGGGTTTCTTTACCGTGCTGACGACCCGCATCGCCGCCAACACCGCCGGCCTCGAGCAAGCGATTCGGGACCAAGGAGGCGAATGTCTGACCGTCAAACTCGACCTGTCGTCCGAGGAATCAATCACATCGGCGTTCGAGCGCATCCGCGCCGAAGCCGGCGAACCGGTGGTCGTGGTCTACAACGCTGGTTACATCGAAGGGCGCGACCTTCCGCCCGAAATGGAGCTGATGGAGAACATCCCCACCGAGCTATTCGACACCGCGATGCACATAGCCAGCCGGGGGCCGTTCCTCGTCGCCAAAGAGGTACTTCCGGCGATGCGGGCTACGGGTCAAGGCACCCTGTTGTTCACCAACAACTCGTCGTCGTTGCGCGGCCGCAAGCGCTACACCGGCCAGTCGCTCTACTACCCCCGCACGATCATGCGGGCCTTGGCCCAGGCACTGACCGAGGAGTATTCCGAACACGGCGTGCATGTGGCGAATGTCGTGGTCGACGGCCTGATCGACTCACCCGGCACCAGGGCCCTGCCAGTGGCCCAGGAACGACCCGAAATCGTGATGGACCCAGTCCAGATCGCTGACGCCTTCTTCTACCTGCACCGCCAACACCGATCGGTGTGGACCCACGAACTCCAGCTCACACCACACGTGACCAAACCCAGCTTCTGAGTCGGGCGTCGCCGATCAGCAAATGCCGCCCCACTACCAGCCGTCGATGGCTGACC
>DNHM01000270.1 GCA_003485885.1 Acidimicrobiaceae bacterium | reverse complement strand
CGACGGGACGCGAAGCGTTGAACGAGATGCGGCGCATGCTGGGGGTGTTGCGCAACCGCGACGCCGCAGCAGATGGCGAGCTAGGTGCGCGTGCGCCGCAACCATCGCTCGCCGACCTCGAAGCCACGATTGCGCATTGTCGAGAGGCGGGGCTTGAGACGGAGTTCGCGGTGATCGGCGACGAGCGCCCACTGTCGGCCGGGCTTGAACTGACCGTGTTCCGTATCGTGCAAGAAGCCCTCACCAATGTGCTGAAACACGGTGGGAAGATGGCAACGGCGTCCGTTGAGTTGAGTTATCAGCCCACGGCACTTCTCGTCACCGTCACCGACACCGGACGAGGTTTGATTGCCGGATTCGGCGAGCCATCGAGCGGTAATGGATTACACGGCATGAGGGAACGGGTCGAGCTCTACGACGGACAGCTCACCACCGGTCCACAGCTGGGTGGCGGTTATGCAGTGAAGGCCGTGATCCCATTGGACAACAGCTCGAGCCGCCTTCGTGTTGTTTCCGCAGCGTCAGGGACTGCAGCTCCGGTGTCTGCCGAGTCCGTAACGACGGGTCGAGCACAATGACCATCAGTATCGCAGTCATCGATGACCAAGCTCTGATGCGAGACGGCTTCACCATGATCCTGAACGCGCAAGAAGACCTGCACGTGGTGGGCGACGCTGAAGATGGCCAGGCCGGCATTGAGCTCTGCCGCAAGACCAATGCCGACGTCGCCCTTATGGACGTTCGGATGCCACGGATGGATGGGATCGAGGCAACCCGGATCATCTGTGAGGACCCGACGATCACCACCAAGGTGTTGATGCTCACAACCTTCGACCTCGATGAGTACGTCTATTCCGCGGTGCGCGCCGGGGCGAGTGGCTTCTTACTGAAGGACACCCCAGCGAAAGAACTCGCCGACGCCGTGCGGATTATCGCCGAAGGTAATGCGCTGCTGGCGCCGTCGGTCACGAAGCGGCTCATCGAAGAGTTCGCGAAGAGTCCTAAGCCCACAGACCGACTGGTTTCCTTGCCAGCTGAACTCACCGACCGTGAACACGAGGCGCTCCAGCTACTCGCACGGGGTATGAGCAACCGCGAGATCGCTGCCGAAATGTTCGTGGGCGAGGCAACCGCCAAGACCCACGTCAGTCGACTACTTACCAAACTTGGCGTGCGTGACCGGGTCCAGGCCGTGGTCATGGCCTACGAAAGCGGCATCGTCCAACCAGGTTCCGCCACACCACCTGGATAGGAGTGGGGGTAGTTCGCATTCACTCGCTGCGCTCGCGAATGCTGTCAGAGCCGTACTGGTCGACGGTCCCGGAAAGCCAGCGGTGAAACGCGTCCTACCCTGCGCCGGCCATTGCCAGGCCGAGTTGTTCCTTGGTTGCGTCGGCCCGGTCGATGATGGTGACGATCTTGCCTTCGAACATCACCGCGATGCGGTCGGCGAGCCCGAGGATCTCGTCGAGGTCCTCGGAGATCATCACGATCGCGCAGCCAGCAGTGCGTTGGGCAATGAGTTGTGAATGGATGTACTCGGCAGCGCCAATGTCTACGCCACGGGTGGGCTGAGCCGCAAGAACCACCTTGGGATTGCTGTCGAGCTCTCGGGCCATGATGACCTTCTGGATGTTCCCGCCAGACAGGCTGCTCGTCGGGGTCGACAACGACGGCGTCTTCACTGCGAAGTCATCAACGAGCCGCTGGCAGTGTTTCTTGATGGCCTCGAAGTTGAAGAGCCCGCCACGACTAAAACGTTTCTCGCCGTGGTTTACGAGCAGTAGGTTCTCGGTGATATCAAAGTCACCAATAGCGCCATCTTTCATACGTTCTTCGGGCACGTAACTGAGCCCTGCACCACGTGTGGCTGCCGGGTTCGCTCGGGTGATATCAACCTCGTCGATCGAGACCGAGGAACCAGCCTCGGCAGGCCGAAGACCAGCAATCGTTTCGGCAAGTTCACGCTGGCCGTTACCAGAGACACCGGCGATACCGACGATCTCGCCACCATAGACAGTCAGGTCGACCCCGTTTACTGCCATGGTGTCGCGGTCGCCCATTACATGAACGTTGGTGAGCTTTAGCCGGGCTTCGCCCCGGTCCAGTGCCGGCTTGTCGGGAGCGAGCTTGACCTCGCGTCCGACCATCATCTCGGCAAGCTGTTGCCGGTTCGCTTCAGCCGGGGTGGTGTTGCCAGTAACACGCCCATTGCGCAGCACCGTGATTCGGTCGCTGAGTTCAAGGACTTCGTGCAGCTTGTGGCTGATGAAGACAATCCCGGTGCCTTCGGCCGTCATCTTGCGCAGGATCACAAAGAGATCGTCGACCTCTTGGGGTGTCAGCACTGCCGTTGGCTCGTCGAGTACAAGAAGTTCCGCATCGCGATAGAGCGCCTTGATGATCTCGACCCGTTGGCGCTCACCAACGGACAACTTCCAGATTTCGATGGCTGGGTCGACTGCTAGGCCGTATCGCTCCGAAATCTCGACGATGCGGTTCGAGACCGCTTCGAGGTCGGTTCGCATTCCCCTGCTCGATGGCAAACCAAGTGCCACGTTTTCGGCAACGGTGAGGGTGGGCACCAGCATGAAGTGCTGATGCACCATCCCCACATGTTGTTCGATGGCACTGGTTGGTGATGAGATCGCCGCGGTTTCGCCCCGCA
>DNHM01000025.1 GCA_003485885.1 Acidimicrobiaceae bacterium | reverse complement strand
AGGCGCGAACTTGGCTGCCACCTCGGAGTTGTCGGTCTGGTCGGCGAGCGCCTGCGCCCAATACATGGCCAGGTAGAAGTGACTGCCGCGATTGTCGAGTTCGTTCACCTTGCGTGATGGCGACTTTCGGTTCAGCAGCACTTGTTCGGTTGCTGCGTCGAGGGTCTCGCCGAGCATACGAGCGGCCGGGTTGTCGAAGACCTCACCCAGGTGGTCCAGCGATACCGACAGGGCTAGGAACTCCCCCAGCGAATCCCATCGCAGATGATTCTCTTGTTCAAACTGTTGGACATGTTTCGGTGCAGAGCCACCAGCGCCGGTTTCGAAAAGGCCGCCACCGTTCATGAGCGGCACAATCGAAAGCATCTTCGCGCTTGTGCCAAGTTCCAAGATTGGGAAGAGGTCGGTCAAGTAGTCGCGCAGGACGTTACCGGTGACCGAGATCGTGTTCTCGCCAGCTCGGGCTCGTTCCAGGGTGAACGTCGAAGCATCGGCCACGTTCATGATTCTTATGTCAAGACCGTCGGTGTCATGATCGGCGAGGTAACGCTCAACCTTGACGATGAGTTGGGCATCATGGGCCCGTTCTGCATCGAGCCAAAACACTGTCGGCCACCCGGTCGCCCTGCCGCGGTTGACCGCAAGCTTGACCCAGTCCTGAATCGGTAGATCCTTGACCTGGCAAGCTCGCCAGATATCGCCACGCTCAACCTGATGCGACGTGAGCACGGTGCCATCGGCATCGACGATCTGCATCGTTCCGGCTTCCTTGAGCTCGAACGTCTTGTCGTGTGATCCGTACTCTTCGGCCTTCTGCGCCATGAGACCAACGTTCGGCACGGTTCCCATGGTCACGGGATTGAACGCACCGTGGGCCTTGCAATGATCGAACGTGGCCGAATACAGGTCGGCATAACTGCTGTCAGGTATGACAGCTTTGGCATCTTGCAGTTCGCCAGCAGCGTTCCACATCTGGCCCGATGTCCGAATCATGGCCGGCATCGATGCATCGATGATCACGTCGCTAGGTACGTGCAGGTTGGTGATGCCCTTGTCACTGTCGACCATGGCCAGACCAGGACGCTGCGCGTACTCGGCGGCCAGGTCGGCCTCGATCGCGGCGCGGGTGGCTTCAGGCAGCGACGGCAGGCGCGCAGCCAGGTCACCAATGCCGTTGTTGGCATCGAAACCGGCCTGCTTCAGCACGTCGGCGTGCTTGGTCAGTACGTCCTTGTAGAACTCGTTCACCGCCACGCCGAACATGATCGGGTCGGAGACCTTCATCATCGTTGCCTTCATGTGGAGCGAAAAGAGCACGTTCTTCGCTGCGGAGTCTTCGATCTGTTCCGCGAGAAAAGCGACGAGAGATTTCTTACGCATGCGGGTGGCGTCGATGACTTCATCGGCGAGGAGCGGAATGCCTTCTTTCAGTACGGTCTTCGTTCCGTCCGAAGCAGTGTGGACGATGTTGACGCTCGTCGAGTCGGCGACAGTGACAGACTTCTCATTGTGCCGAAAGTCGCCGTCGCTCATGGTCGAGACGTGGGTCTTGGAGTCGTTGGACCACTTGCCCATGCGATGAGGATTCTGTCGGGCGTATTCCTTGACCGCGTTAGGTGCGCGGCGATCGGAATTACCTTCACGAAGCACCGGGTTCACAGCGGATCCCTTGACCGAGTCATAGGTCGCCTTGGTCTGGCGCTCATCGTCGTTCGACGGCTCATCGGGATAGTCGGGGAGGGCGTAGCCCTTGGCTTGAAGCTCGGCGATCGCGTCCTTCATTTGGGGGACGGAAGCGGATACGTTCGGCAGTTTGATGACGTTGGCTTCGGGTGTCTTTACGAGGCTACCAAGTTCCGCGAGACCGTCTGCCTCGCGCTGTTCCGGTTTGAGTCGGTCGGGGAAGACGGCGAGTAGACGACCGGCAAGGGAAATATCGCGAGTTTCGACGGGCACGCCGGTAGCGCCCGCAAAGGCGCGAATGATTGGAAGAAACGCGTGGGTGGCGAGGGCCGGCGCTTCGTCGGTCCACGTATAGATGATGGGAGGAGACTGGCTCATGTCGGGAATCTCTCTGAAAAGTCGGCTAGTTGCGAGGTTCAGAACAGCGGTTTATTGGTGTGCTCGCGGCTTCGCGCGGCGCATCTGACTGTTCGACGAGCCGAGGTTCTAACAGAATTGGCGGTGGGTCTCTACCCGGCTCCGAGTTCCGCCAGCAGCCGCGGCCGAACGATCTCTGTCCAGAGGGCGTAGCCCTCTTCTGATAGATGCAGGCCATCGAACCTGAATAGCTCGGGCGGCGGCGCCTCACCGGCGCCCAGCTCGACCATGGGCGAGCTCACGTCGAGGATCCGAACCAGCGGATCCGCCGCCGCGATCACGCGGATGCGCTCATTGGCTTTCTGCATCTCGGGCCACAAATCCCAGCGCAGCCGGGATGCCTTAATCGTGAGGTAGTAGACCGGAATCTCGGGCAGCGTCTCGCGAACCTTGGCGAGAAGCTGTCGAAAATCGGCTTCGACGACCTCCGGAGTCTTCCCTGAACCGATGTCGTTGTCGCCAACGTAGACGACGAGAGCACGTGGCGCGTAGGGCTTTATGATTCGGTCAGCGTTGTGCACGACATGGGACATATGTGCGCCGCCGAACCCGCGATTCAGAACGCGCAGTGGCTCCATATCTTCGG
>DNHM01000244.1 GCA_003485885.1 Acidimicrobiaceae bacterium | reverse complement strand
CGGTTGAACGACCTTCACCGAGCACCGCTACGGGGTCGTCGACCAGGATGGAGAGCTGCGTGTGCGTGGCAATCTCTGCCAAGGTCTCGGTCAGAAAAACGAGGCGCTTCGCCGAGAGTTGCAAACGCTGTAGCAACGGCTCGTCGAATACGAATACTGCGGGAAGGTCTGGGTAGGCCATCAACGCCGGGTCGGAGTCACCCAGCGACTCGGCAGTCAGCCACACCGTGTCTGGGTCTCGTGTCCTCAGCTCGTTCTGAGGCCCGGCGAGGGTCGGATCGTGCTCCACCTGCCGGGCGCTCTGCTCGGGTGGGCCGAATATCGGATCATCAGGCCACTCCTCAATCGGACACGCAGCACGATGGTCACAACCATCACAGAGCCCTAGCGCCCGTTTGTTGACCTGCCATCTGCTGAAGCCGTAGTGCTTCGAGGAACCTACGCCGCTCGTCCATTGCCAGCCAAGGCGATTGGCGGCTCGAGAACCGTCGAGCAAGTGTCGGAAGAAGACATCCTCGCCCTCGCTCCATGACGAGCCGGAACGGACTGCCCACTGGCTTGCAAGCCACATGCGCGCCTGATTGACAAGCCATCCGTCAGATTCCAGCTCGTCGATTGACACGTCGATACACGCCATTGACCGATCCCATGCTGGGCCCACCGACTGTTTCGGCGACTGAACACGACGCACCCCACGAGCGGTCCGGTGTCCGAGGCGGGCATACCAATGACGGGCGAACTCTTGCCACAGCAGCTCGTCGTGAAACTTGTTGACGTCGGGTGTGGGACCGTGCGCCGTTGCTGCCCGTACATCTGGCAACGAGAGCAACCCATGTCGGATGTAGGGCGACAACCGGGATGCACCCCGCCGAGTTGCGGGGTAGACCTCATTGCGGCGTGTCGCGTAACCCGTCACGTCAAAATGCGCCAGTGCTGCGTTCGCTGCCTGCTGCCCACCTCGGAAGGCGGTCGAACCGCGGATGGGGCCAACCACGAGATGAGCGAGATGCGCTTTGACAAAAGCTTCAGCAGCGGCTTGGCCCGGCTCTGGGACGGTGAGTTCAGTCACGTCATGCCCAGCGGATCCGGAACGGGCCTTTTGTTGTGGACGGGTCCACAACATCGCCTCTCTGCGTGATCACGACATCACCACTAGCCACCAGCCTGCGAGCTGCGGAACGTGCCGGTTCCAGCAGTTGTCTCCACTCGTCGTCGATACAGCCGTTTGCGACAGCAAGGGCGCGGGCTACCTCGGACGAACAGATCGATGTACCGCAAGGCCTCTCGTTGAGCCATCTCAGGATCAAGATCTCACATGCTTGGTCGTCCGCTGACGGCCCTCCTCGGCATCGCTTCGAGCAGTAACGCACTTCGTCCCACGTCCGTTCCCATTTCTTGCGCCACGTAAATGAACGTCCGCAGGTGACACACACCTTGCTCGGCAAGTGTGCAGGCATTACAGCTCGCCAGCATCAAGCGCGGTTAACACGTGAACCGCTCGTTCGCGGACGGCATCCAAGTCGGCCAGGCGTCGCATACCTGCCAGTTGTTGACCCATACGATGGTTGCCCGAGAACGCAGCCTCGTTACGAGCCAAGAAGTCCCAATACAAGGTAGTAAACGGGCAAGCATCGTCGCCGGTTCGTTTCTTTGGGTCGAACCGGCATGGCTTGCATGAATCGCTCATCTTGTTGATGTAGGCCCCGCCGCTTGCATACGGCTTGGTCGCCATCCGTCCCCCGTCGGCATGCAGAGCCATGCCGACGACGTTCGGCAACATGACCCATTCAGCACCATCGACAAAACTGGCCCACATCCAGTCGGTCATCGCCTGCGGGTCCACCCCGGCGGTTAACGCGAGATTGCCGAGCACCATGAGCCGTTCGATGTGATGGGCATAACCGTGGGCTTCGACATGGCCGATCACGTTTCGGACGCACGCCATGTCGGTCGGCGCCTCGCCGGTAAGAGCCTTCGGCACGTCTCGGGTGGCCACCAATTGGTTCTCGTCGCGGTACTCGGGCATCCACAACCAGTAGACCCCCCAGACGTACTCGCGCCAGCCGATCACCTGGCGGATAAATCCCTCGACCGAGTTGATCGGCGCGTCTCCAGAGCGATAGGCCGCCTCGGCTGCTTCGACGACTTCCATGGGGTGCAACAAGCCAAGGTTCATGGACGACGCCAACACCGAGTGCGCCATCTTCCATTCACCCGACAACATGGCGTCTTCGTGAGGGCCAAACGGGGCAAGCCCTGTCGTGATGAACTCGTCGAGCCGTTGGAGCGCCTGGGCTCGAGTCACCGGCCAGTGGCCATCCGGTGGGGCGCCCCACACATTGTCACCAAACCCGTTGATCACAGACCGGTCGATGTCATCGAGTGCAAACGGGGCAATGGTCGGCCACGAACGCCCGTCTTTGGGCGGACGTTCGCGATTGTCGTGGTCGAAGTTCCATCGGCCCCCGGCGGGCTCGCTGGCTCCGTCCATCATCAACTCCAGCCGAGAACGCTGCCACCGGTAGAAATCCTCCATCTTGAAGGACTTCCGACCGTTGGCCCACGATGCAAAGTCGTCGTAGTGACACGTGAACTGATCGTTGCGGACGATGTCGACGCCGAGATGTTCGAGCAACGCCCGGCCATCCCAACTCATGGGTTCCATCGCTCTGACCCGATCGACGTCGAACTCCTTGACGTGCGCACGCAAACCGTCGCCAAGCGTGGACGCTCGACGGTAGTCGACGTCGAACCCTTCGGCCTCGAGTTCTGCAGCGAAGTGGCGCATAGCCGAGATCACAAGGGGAAGTCGTGGCCGGTGCCAACGTTTCGATACTGCCTTTGTCGTGCTCTCCACCAGTAGGACCC
>DNHM01000129.1 GCA_003485885.1 Acidimicrobiaceae bacterium | reverse complement strand
GGGGTTCAGGTCATCAGACGCTGTTGGCTCGGCCGCGGCCGCAGCCACCGCTGCCTCGTCGACCACCGGAGCGACGTATCCCTCGGCATCGATGTCGGCACTGGTCTTTGGTTTGCGTTGGGCAGCATTTCGGAGATCGCGAAAACGAATCTCAAGTCCGCGGTTAAGAAACGCCATCATCTGCAAACGGTCGAGCAGTGTTTGCGCCCGGAACGTGAGCTCTTCGAAGATTGTGCCGTCTGGCCAAAACCGGACAGTGGTGCCGGTCTGTTCGGTCGGCGCGTCACCGGTAACAGTCAATCGTTCATTGGGCTGACCGCCATTGATAAACGACATGGAGTGCCGTTTACCTTCACGGTCGATGTCGACCTCGACCCGCGTCGAGAGTGCGTTTACAACCGAGACACCCACACCATGCAAGCCGCCAGAAACCTTGTAGCCGCCGCCGCCAAATTTGCCTCCGGCGTGGAGCACGGTCAGCACAACTTCGGCAGCCGTCAGGTCATCGAACTTGGGATGTTTCCCAACCGGGATTCCCCGACCGTTGTCGATGACTTCACAACCTCCATCGGGAAGCAATGAAATGTCGATTCGGGTGCAGTGACCAGCCATGGCCTCATCGACAGCATTGTCGACGACCTCGTACACAAGGTGATGTAGGCCAGCAGGACCAGTAGATCCAATGTACATACCTGGACGTTTGCGCACCGCCTCGAGGCCTTCGAGAACGGTGATATCACTTGCGCTGTAAGAAGCAGTTGAAGCGTCAGCCACAGTTGCCTTTCCGGGTCCAGCAGAGTCTCGGTTTCAACGTGGTAAAATCCGCGGTGCACACCAACTCAGCAGGGTGAAACACATAGTGCCGAGCGTGGCAAAATGCGAAGCCGAAACTGCGCAATATCTGTGCAATTTCAGTCTTGTAATTCTACCACTTAGGTGTGACAGTGCCGGGCTCATCGCGGCGGCAATCACAGATCAGATACCACGCAAATTTTGGCTCTAAATAGCGGTTCTCAGCGCACAATTCGCACGTCGGTTACCGCACCGGGTCCAAGAGCTGCACAACACCGCTCCATCAACAAGGAGGTCATCCATTTCAACTCGGTCGCCCACTGCTGATCGCTGGCCTCGATGGTCAAGATCTGGTCGCGGAGTGACCGGGGTGCGCAGTGTTGCGCGAGTTGCTCGCCAACAATTTCTGGCCAATCAACAAAGAGCGCGTTGATGCTGTCAACATTGGTTAACCCCATAGTGGAAGCGAGATTGTCCAGCGCCGACAGAAGTGGTGTGGGCGCCGAAGAATAGGTAGGCAATGGCGTCCACCCTGGTTTTCCTCGACGTCCGTTCACGGGGCAACGCTACTCCCTGACCGTGGTGACGGTGCCAGGGGTCGCTTCGAGCACCATCGCAGGATCTGCACCCACAGGGAGCGCAACCGCGGTTGTGAGCAATGCTTGCCCAACGGGCAAGGCTTCAAACAGTGCTGCGGTCCGGAACCGATCAAGTTCACTAAAGACATCATCAAGCAACAACAACGGCGGCTCGCCGTGGCGTTCGGTTAACAGCAGATGCACACCAAGCCGAAGCGCAAGGGCCATCGTGCGCTGCTCACCCTGAGACGCATGCGTCCTGCTTGGTGCACCATTCAACATCACCACAACATCGTCGCGGTGCGGACCTACCAGGCTGGCACCGCGGCGTAAGTCCTCCTTGCGAGTGTTCTGAAGGGCGGCTTCAAGTCCGTCGGCGAACCACACCGGTTGGTACTGCAGACTTACCCTGTCGTCGCGGCGAGACAATTGCCGATACGCCGCGTTGACGTACGGCGCAAGATCTTGGACTAGCGACAAGCGCGCGTTGCCCATAGCCTCACCTGCGGCTGCAAGGCGTTCGTCCCAAATATCAAGCATCATTGCTCCGTCGGCATCAAGGCGACCGCCTCGCTGTCGCAATAACGCGTTGCGTTGACGCAGCACCTGCACCAAGGTGCGGCGGGTGTCATCTTGGCGCGGCCACAACGCAACCACCGAATCATCAAGGAAGTCACGGCGCAAACCCGGTGATCCCTTGATGGTGGCCAAGTCATCAGGAGCAAACACCGAAATACGGGCCGCTGCGGCCAGATCAGCAGCACGCTGGAGACGTTGACGATTAACTTGTACTCGGGCCCGACCAGACCGTGGCACTTCAGCCTCGATGAGTAGTTCGCGACCCTTGCTGGCTCCTTCACCCCGAACTATTGCTCGATCAGAACCAAGTGCCACCATCGCCGCGTTGTCAGCCGCTCGGAATGACTTCAGGTGGATCAAATAGCCAATGGCTTCCAGCAGGTTGGTTTTACCAATGCCATTTTCGCCAATGACACACGTCAGACCGTCGGGGAACTCGAGGTCAAGTTCGGGATAACTCCGAAAATCGCGAAGCGAAATGGTGCGAAGACGCATGCGCTTCTACTGCTCGGTCGCAACCGCGATGTGAATCAGAGAGCCACCAAAAAACGGTGATCCCGCTACACATCTGCGACGCAACAAACGACTAGGGAACGCGTACCGGCATGAGGAGATACAAGAAATTCTCGTTTCCGGGTGTACGTAAGACCGCAGGCTTGAGTGAGTCAATTGTTTGCAGCGAAACTTCTTCACCGGGTGCGACATCGAGACCATCGACCAAGAACGCTGGATTGAACGCCACGGTTAGTTCATCGCCGTCATAGGACGCGTCAACCGTTTCATGACCTTCGCCCACGTCTTGAGTAATAGCAACGATCTCGAGACCTTCGCTGTTCATTACCAACCGCAGCGGCGTCGATTCTTGCGCCATCAGCCGAACACGTCGCACCGCATCGAGCATGGTTTCACGGTTAACTTCGAGCGAGTTTGACTCGCCGGTCGGAATAAGGCCCTCGTATTTCGGGAAGTCACCGTCGATCAACCGAGTAGTTACAACCAACCCATCGATCGCAAATGCCGCGTCGCTTTCGCCAAGGCGCAATGTCAGCTCGGGTGCATCGCCGACAACCCGGCGAACTTCGGCCAAGGCCCGCGATGGCACAAGTACCGACTGATCACCTTCGAGCACCGACGCACCAGGAACATCAGATACTGCAAGCCGATATGAATCAGTAGCCACTAAACGGAGACCGCCCTCAACTGGCGTCAGCAAGACACCAGTCAAAATTGGCCGTGAATC
>DNHM01000440.1 GCA_003485885.1 Acidimicrobiaceae bacterium | reverse complement strand
ACATGTTGATGCAAGGTCCCGCCACTAGCCACGTTCACCAACTGCAGGCCCCGGCATATGCCGAGCACCGGAAGCTTGCGTTCGGCAGCGGCGGAGAACAGCGCCAGTTCGAATGCATCTCGTTCCAGTTCAGCCGGATCGTCGCCGGCGCCGCTAGTAGCGCCGTACTGAGCCGCATCGATGTCTGCGCCACCGGACAACAAGATGCCGTCAAGTCGATCGACAAAGAGCATGGGATCCACATCGAGCGGAAGGTTGACCGGCAACCCACCAGCTTCGAACACACCTCGGGCATAATCGGCGTAGAACCAGTCGCCATCGAGGTCATGCAGGACCTCGGGGGTTCCGACGATCTGGCCCGCCTTTTTTCGTCGTCCGGTTAAGCCAATCAATGGTCGGCGGGTTGATGGATCCTGGGTCATACCGTCATCTTTTCTTTTGTGCCCGTGGGGAAGGCGACCCGGTCGAGGAACCAATCCACGAATGCGTGGCACTGGGCCGTGTTTCGTTCTTCGTGCGCGATCATGTCGGCCAAGATGGTTTCCCGATTGACGCCGTGTTCGCTCAGGTAGTCGTCGTCGCAGGCACTGAGCCACGCGGTCACGTGATTTTGGTCCACTTCGGGGTGGAACTGGGTGCCTACTGTTTGTCCGAGCCGAAACAGCTGACTGGCGTGTTCGGTAACCGCAAGTAATTGGGCGACAGGTGGGGGAGTGAACCGGTCATGGTGCCACTCTTTCCACGGGCCAGGGCCCGCTGGATTGTTATCACCCCGGGTTGCTTCGATCTCGAACCACCCAAGCTCGGTTACTGGCGCAACCTCGACCGATCCACCCAAGGCATCGGCCAAAAGCTGGCCACCGAAACAAACACCCAGAATCGGGGTCCCGGCCTCGTGGGCCTCGCGTAGTAACTCGAGCTCGCGATAGATCCAGCTATCGATTTCGTCTTTGCGGGTCACCGACCGGACCGATCCCATCGGCAGGATTACGTCGTACTCGCTGAAGTCGGGCCACGGTGACGCCACGTTTGGTTCATCGTAGTTATGGGTCACGATATGGGTGTCAACATCAAAGCCGCGCTGCACGAGCCGGACCTCGATTTGACCAGCAGGTCCATCGGGTTCATGGGCGATGACGAGGGCACGTTTGCCGGAGTGGCTCATGTGATGTCGCCCCTTTCGTTAGCTACCGAACTAGTTTGCTATGTTCGAGAGACTAAACGATAGGGGGGCGGCACCAGTGCTGGAGAAAAGTCAGCTGTTGGGTCGAGGTTGGTCGTAATGCGAGCCGTCCTCGTCACCGAGACCAACACGCCGCTTCGGTTGGTGACAGACCACCCTGAACCGATCGCCCAGGGGACTGCAGAGGTCATCGACGTGACCGCATGCGGCGTCTGTCACTCGGACCTACATGTAGTCGAGGGTCTCTTTCCGAGCCCGTTACCCATGGTGCTCGGTCACGAAGTTACCGGCGTGCACGCTGAACTTGGACCCGTCATGGTGTACGCCCCATGGGGTTGTCGGTCGTGTGTGCAATGTGATCGCGGCCTGGAAAATATGTGCGCCAACGCCACCGAGGCCGGCCTGTTCACCGATGGCGGTTACGCCGACCGAATGTTGGTCAAACATCGGCGTTACCTCGCGCCGCTGGATGGTCTCGATCCCATCGCGTCCGCGCCACTTGCATGCGGAGGTCTGACCGCGTGGCGCGCCGTGCAACACGGCCTTGAGCTTCTTCGCGAACGCGGTTCACACGGACGAGCAACCGTGGTCGGAGCAGGTGGGCTTGGTCAATACGCCATCAATTATCTCCGATTGCTGACCGACGC
Source organism: Acidimicrobiaceae bacterium (assembly GCA_003485885.1). Lineage (GTDB taxonomy): Bacteria > Actinomycetota > Acidimicrobiia > Acidimicrobiales > UBA10347 > UBA10347. The sequence continues at coordinate 2,655 of DNHM01000440.1, read as the reverse complement.
CCAGGTCACGGCGGTCGACATCGCCGACGACAAACTCGCGGCCTCGATCGAGATCGGCGCCCATCATGCGGTCCACGCCGATGCTCTGGCGGATGTACCACCGGGCGACGTTGTTCTCGACTTCATTGGAAACGAAGCCACACTGACCAATGCGGTTCATCACGTCGCCCGCCAGGGACTGGTGATTGTGGTCGGTCTCGCACTGGGCCGGGTGCCGTTTGGATTCGGCGCCGTGCCTCACGAAGCTCGACTGATGTCGAGTATCTGGGGGAGCAGAAGTGAACTCGACGACGTGCTCGCCCTGGCTCGTCGAGAGCCGACGCTGTTACGCGCCGTCGACGTTTTACCGCTGGCCGATGCCCAGGTTGCACACGACCGGTTGCGCATGGGCCAGACTCGTGGGCGAATCGTTCTCACAACATGACCGACGTACCAACCACCGATAAGGGGGAGTCATCCAGATGGGTCTGACACTCGAAGCATTTCACACACTGTGCCAGGAACATGGCGTTCACACGGTCGAGGTGGCCACACCAGACACCTACGGGCACCTCCGAGGCAAAAGGGTTCCTGTCGACCGGTTCTTTGCATCGGGGCATTCGTCGGCCTTCGGTATCGCCGACGCCATCTTTGTGATGGATATGCAGAACGATCTGCCCGACAACGAGTTCATCAATATGGATAGTGGTTTTCTCGACTGCCACCTTCACGCTGATGTCAGCACTGGCCGGATCCTGACGCATCGCCCCGGGTATGCACTGGTTTTTGCCGATGCTTTTGATTCCCATGGCGAACCTCATCCGTTGTCACCCCGTGCGATCCTGAAAAAACAGATCGCAAAGTGCACTGCGATGGATCTCGATCCAGTCGTGGCTACCGAACTTGAGTTCTACCTCTGCAACGCTGACTGGTCACCGGTGCAGAGCCACATCCAGTACAGCTCCCTGACCGATGCCCTCGAACTCGAAGACGTATTTGCCGACATGCGGTCGGCTCTCATTGGAGCTGGTATGGACGTCGAATCGTCCAACGCCGAATACGGGGCGGGCCAGATCGAGATCAACATCGCGTACAACGACGCGCTCACCACCGCTGACGACACCGTGTTGTTCCGATCGATCGTCAAGCAGGTTGCGGTGCAACACGGTATGCGGGCCACGTTTATGCCGAAGCCTTGGATGGATCAATCCGGCTCAGGCATGCACGTTCACACCAGCCTGAAGTCCGACGGGGCCAATGTCTTCGCGAGTTCCAGTGGCGGACCGAACGAAACCATGGCCAAGTGGCTTGCTGGCCTCCTGAAACACGCGCCGGCGCTTGGGCTGCTGGGCGCACCAACAGCGAATGGCCCCCGGCGCATCGACCCGTATACGTTTGCGCCGACTCACATTCACTGGGGTCTCGACAACCGCACGGTGCTGGCCCGATGTATCGCCGAAGCTGGTTCGCCAGCCAACCGAGTCGAGTTCCGCGCCGGCGGCGCCGATGCGAACCCGTACCTCTTCATTGCCGGTCTGCTTGCCGCCGGAACCGATGGGATCACCAATGATCTTGATCCCGGGCCAATGAGCGAAGGTGACATGTACACCAACCCCGGCGATTGTGTACCTCTGGCGAACAGCCTGGCAGGAGCGATCGAGGCATATGCCGGCAGCGAGTTGGCATCACAGCTTGGTGACATGTTCTCTGCGAGTTACGTGTCGATGGCAGCGGCCGAGGTGGTCCTTGCCGCAGAGCACGGTGTCGCCGGCGACGTGAACGACTGGGAACGCGCTCGTTACATCGAGTTCAGCTGACATGAACACTGTGGCCGCTCAGCCTCCGGTAAACGTCACCGATTCGCATCTGTACCTCGACGGCATTCCCCACGACCGATTCGCGGCTCTACGAGCACAACCTGGAATCGCCTGGCATCCGTACGGGGACCCGACCGATGACAGCGCTGGTTTCTGGGCGGTGACCCGCCACGCCGAGGTTAAGGAGGTGTCGAAGAACCCCGAGATCTACTCGTCGGCGCTTGGCCACACCAACCTCTGGGACCTCGAGGCAGATGCACTTGAGGCCCGACGATCTCTGATCGATACCGATGCACCCGATCACACTCGGTTGCGACGGCTGATCAGTAGCGTCTTCACACCAAAGAACATTCGGCGGTGGGGTGACCTCACTCGGTCCGTCGTCGATGATGTGCTTGATGACTTCGAGGCCGCCGATGGCGGTGACTGGGTTGACCTGGTCGCAGCGCCACTTCCGATTCGGGTCATCCTGGCGATTCTGGGTGTACCGATCGAGGATGCCGACTATCTGGTTGAGCTGTCGAACTATTTGGTCGAAGGAACCGGCGACGAACAGTCGCTGCCGGCAGACGCATTCGGCAACACGACCGAACTTCGGTTGCTGCCGTTTAATAGCCCGGCCAGTCACGCCATGTTCGAATACGGGGCTCGGTTGGCTGACCTACGTCGCCACGATCCGCAAGACGACATGGTCACCATGCTGGTCCAGGCAGAAGCCGACGGCGAGAAGTTGTCGGCGAGCGAGTTCCGCAACCTGTTTCACCTGCTGATCTTCGCCGGAAACGAGACAACCCGCACCGCACTCAGCCACGGTGCGGTCGCGTTTGCGGAGCATCCTGACCAGATGCAGCGGCTACGC
>DNHM01000016.1 GCA_003485885.1 Acidimicrobiaceae bacterium | reverse complement strand
GAGATGCTCGAGCAGTTCCACAAATCATGAGCACCACCGTGTTGGTGTTGCTTTGTGTCGCGACCCTGATTCTCGTTGGAGCTGCGTCGGTCGTTGCTGCGGCGGAGACAGCATTCACTCGGGTGAGTCGCAGCCGGGCCGACGCACTGGTCGCTGCCGAAGCCGAGGATCACCAAGACGACAACGACGCCGATGATCGGGTCGAAGAGTTCCAAGGGTTCTCTCGGCGGCCTCTCACGATGTTGACGTCGCTTACGTTTGTCCAGCTGTCTCTTCAGTTCGCTGCGGCTGCGCTGATGTTCACGATCGGCCGCGAAATCGGGGGCCGCGCCGGCGGTTACGTCGCAGTCGCGATCTGCCTGTTTGTGCTCCTGTCGGCTGTCGGTCTCAGTCGCAGCAGGGCGTTGTTGGCACCCGACGCCACGGCTGTAGGACTCGTACCAATCCTGAAAGCAGTGGCACCGCTAGGCGTGTTTACCGGTGTGATCGTGCGAGCAGCTCGACGGTCGTCCTCGGCGACAGTGCCGGATCCCGATGTTGACGAACAACAAGTTCTGGCCATTGTTGGACAGACAGCGGCAATCGATCATGACGAAGAAGAATTGATCAAACGAGTGGTCGCTTTCGACGACACCCTCGTTGTCGACATCATGACGCCGCGGACAGATGTGATTACGTTGAGATCGGGTTTTGCGGTGGGTGATGCGTTGGAGGTTGCCACGCTGCACGGCCTAAGTCGTATCCCAGTAACGGGCCCCGACTCGGCAATCGACGACATCATCGGCGCGGTTCATGTCAAGGATCTCATTGGCGCACATCTCGATGGGAAGACAACGCACGACATCGATATCTGGCTTCGAGATGCGCCGGTCGTGCCGGAAACGCAGCGGATTGCAAACCTGCTGGTTGGACTGCAGACCGGGGATCTTCACATGGCGATCGTGGTCGACGAACACGGCGGGGTCGCTGGAGTGGTCACGCTCGAAGACATCCTTGAAGAGATCGTTGGCGAGATCGAGGATGAGTTTGACCGAGCCGAACCATTGGTCGAGGTGGTCGATGAACGTACCGTCCGGGCCGACGGCCGAGCCGAGATCGGCCGGATCGAAGAGGCGCTCGGTGTCACCTTGCCGCCGGGGGACTATCGGACGCTCGGGGGTTGTGTCTTCAGCGGACTGGGTAGGGTGCCGTTAGTCGGCGACGTGCTCGTGCTCGATGAGCTTGATCTGGAGTTCGAAGTCATGCGTATGCACGGACGTCGGATTGCTGATCTGCATCTGCGGCGATCGGCGCCTTTCGCCGTGTCGCTAGCTGCCTCCTCACCTGAAGAAACGTTCTCATGACACCCCCAGCATCCGACCCATCCGAAGCTTCCGACCCGTTTGCCGAACCTGTCGACCCTGACCTTGTCGCATTTGCCGAGGACGGTTCCACCGAGCACGCAGCGCCCGAGCTCGTGCACTTGGGGCCCGATGGTGAACCGTTCCGGAGCGGCTTCGTATCGTTCGTCGGCCGTCCTAATGCTGGTAAATCGACCCTGCTGAACAACATCTTGAAGAGCAAGGTTGCCATCGTCTCGAACAAGCCGCAGACCACTCGGACGCAGGTGCGTGGTGTCCTGCATCGACCTGGTCTCCAGGTCGTGTTCGTAGACACTCCCGGGATCCACAAGGCAGTTTCGCCGCTGGGTACCAGACTGAACGAGAGTGCCACCGCCACGATCGGCGATGTCGACGTCACTTGTTTGGTCGTCGACGGACTTGCGCCGTTCGGCCGAGGCGATCAGTACATCGCTGACAAGATGCCGAAGAACTCGATTGTCATCATCAACAAGATCGACCGAGCAAACCGTGAGCAGGTACTCACTCAGCTTGCGGCCACGTCTGACCTGCATTTCGACGAGTACTTCCCGGTAAGTGCAAAGAGTGGTGAAGGTGTGGACCGGTTGGTCGACTATCTGATTAGTCGTATGCCCGAAGGGCCGCCGTATTACCCCGAAGACATGCTCAGCGATGTGCCTGAACCAACCCAGGTTGCTGAGCTGGTGCGTGAGCAGCTGTTTATCCATACGCGCCAAGAGTTGCCGTATTCGATCGCAACTCGGGTCACCGAATGGGAATGGCCTCGCATCCGGTGTGAGATTTTGGTCGAACGCGACAGCCAAAAGGGCATGGTCATCGGCAAAGGCGGAAGCCTGTTGAAGCGTGTCGGTATTGCCGTCCGCGAGCAGTTACCTGAGGGCGCTTTTATCGAACTTCATGTCACGGTCGACAAGGACTGGCAGCGCAAGATGGATCGCATCGAACAACTGGGTTACGGCGAGACCTAAACCAGCAAGATGGTCACCCACCCCACATGATTTGAGACGTTCGTTGTACTGAGCAGGTCGAATGCCACAGACTTGGTAAGGGCACGCAGAAGTTACGCGTCGTCCAGCGCAGAGGCGTCGGTACCAGAGGCGCCTACCGCGGCAATCGTGCGCAGCCGTTCCATGGCGACTTCGGGGTCACTGGTACGAGTGAAGTCCGGCAGTGCGTTGATGAGATCCCAGCGATAGGACTTCTTGGTCGATAGTCGCGAGTCGAGAACCGCCACGACACCTTGGTCACTCTTGGACCGGATGAGCCGTCCTGCGCCCTGGGCGAGCAACGTCGAGGCGCGTGGTAAATCGATCAGCTTGAATGCGTGCCTGCCAGCAAGGTCCCGGCGGGCTGACAACAACGGATCGTCGGGCCGTGGGAACGGAAGCCGATCGATCGTTACCAACGACAGGGAGGGTCCAGGGATGTCTATGCCTTGCCAGAAGCCGAGCGTGGCTAGAAGCGAGGTTGCCGGATCTTCCTTGAACTTCTCGATCAGGACTGGCTTGGGGTAGTCGCGTTGGGTCAAGATTGGGGTCTTGATGTACGTCTCAAGGAATTCAGCTGCGGCGTCCATCATCCGGTAACTGGTGAACAGACCAAGGGTGCGCCCGCCAGCAGAGCTCATTAGTTCCACCAAGTGGGTGAGCATGGCCCTCTCGTACTCGGGCGAGCGAGGTTCGGGCAGATGTTTCGCGCAGTAGAGCAGTGCATTGTTCGGGTAGTCGAACGGGCTGTCGACATCGATGCGATCGTGTTCGTCTTCTTCGAGACCAACAGCAGCGGCGGTGGCCTGCGGCAGGGTTGCGCTCGTCAAGATCGCGGTTCTGTTCTCGACCAGCACCGGTCCGAGCATCGAGGCAACGTCGAGCGGGGCCACCTGAAGCGTGGTTTCGTTACCGGAGCGTTCGACCCAGGCGACGTTAGAAGCGTCTAGAGCGGAGGCCTCGATGAGCTCGCCCAACAGCGATAGGCCCGCCTGCTCGGCCCGCAACCTTCGGGCGTCGGCGTCGCTGTCTTTGCCCTTCGGCACCCCCCGTAGTTTCTCGACGGTGGTGTTCACCCGGTCCCGGGCACGGTCCAAGGCGATCGCGATGTCTTCGACACCGCCAGGGGGGAGCCGTTCGCCGACGTACGGCTCGAGTGCGTCGCTCAGGTCGTCGCCGACGTCGCGGAGCTTGTCGATCATCTCCGGGTCCACCAG
>DNHM01000005.1 GCA_003485885.1 Acidimicrobiaceae bacterium | reverse complement strand
GCCCCGAGACAAACAGAACCCCGCAACCTTAAAAGGTGGCGGGGTTCGAGCTCGACGCTGTTGGCGGAGAGAGAGGGATTCGAACCCTCGAACAGGTTACCCCGTTACATCCTTAGCAGGGATGCGCCTTCAACCGGACTCGGCCACCTCTCCATTCGGTTTGTTGCATGCAACATGCCGAATCGAAACTTTATCGGTGAAATCGCCGGTTGCGCTCGCTATATTCGATGACGGAAGGATGGCAGAGCGGACGATTGCGTTAGTCTTGAAAACTAATGGGCCTTCACGGGTCCCGGGGGTTCGAATCCCCCTCCTTCCGCTCTAGCGTTTCAATGAGATTCGCAGAACAAACCCTCGGCCTCGTAGCCGAGGGTTTCTTCGTTTTCGGATTAGCTGTGTGATCAGCTGCCTGGTCAGCTGACTATTCTTTCGATACGGAGAACAATTCCTAACACCCACATAGGTCATGCCGACTATGTACAAGAAGTATCCTTGTCGACGTCGTAGAACGATCGGACCAGCAACGTGAACGACACCGCTACACAACCAGCGAAGGCTCGTAAACCGAACGTCGGCAGTGACCCGACCGCTGGCGACAAGGTCAAACGATGGCAAGTTGGCTTCTACGCGTTTGCGATCGGTATATGCGCAATCATGATCGGCGTCAGCCTCTTCTACATCCTGACCGGCCGGTTCTCGCGGATATTCACTGCTGCGGCAGTCCTGGTCGCCGGCCTGTCGTGGGGTCTGCTCACCGCCAAGAACGATTCCTTCGAAGAACCCGCCGGCAGCATGGTGGGGGAATCCGAAGCAGCGTTGACCAACTTCGTGCACCAGGTCGCAGACTCGGTTGGTGCACCCATGCCCGACGCCATCTATTTGGTGACCGCCGCCGAATTCGGCATCACCGAGTCCACCCAGTACTTCGGCCGCACGGTCGAACAGAGCGTGTTGACGATCGGTCTGCCGTACTTGCGGTCCATGACTCGTCATGAACTGGCCGCGCTGCTCGCTTATGAACTCGCCCACTGCGCCGACATAGGCGTACTCGAGGGTGTCCGAGCCCAACGCAGTCTGCGAGCGGCGCAAGACCTGATTGCCAAAGAGCGTCAAGGATTCGTCAACGGCGTCTACGGCTCCTACGCCCGAAAAATGTTCCGCAGCGTTGGCGGGGTTGCGGTTGCCCAGGAAGAAGCAGCGGAACGTGTCGCCATCGAGGCGTACGGAACCACAGCACTGGCTTCGGCGCTGCTCAAACTCGACGACACCGCAGTGGCCTTCGATCAGATGCTGCGCGAGTACGTCGTGCCTGCCTTGCAGAATCAGATGCATCCCGACGACTTGTTTGGGGGCTTCGGCGAGATGCTGCAGTCCACGGTTCGATCCAACGAGCGCAGCCGAGATGTCGAACGTCGCCGGGCCAAGGACCGCAACGAGTTCGAGCTACACCTGACCCCCGCCGAACGCATCGAGCGGATCGAGACAATGGTTTCCCAAAACGGAACGGCCGATCTCGAAGGCGCCGAGCAACCGGCATACACGCTGCTCGACGAAGACGCTCGTTCGACCGAAATTGCTGTGGGCACGTGGGCCACAAAACTCATGACTCATCGCACCGAACCACGCTCATGGGACGACCTCGTCGATGAGGTCTACTCCGTCAAGACAGAGAGCCTTGCGTCGATCGTGTTCGACGACGAAGTCGCCGCGACCGATCAACTCGAGCAGGCCTTCACCTGGTCGACCGACGACACATGGTCCAACGTCGATGGATCGATGCAGGCCTGCCTGAAGTCGATCAAGGACCCAACCGAACGCCGCACCAAGTGGGCCAGATGTGTGGTGGTCGAAGCCGCTGCTGCCACCGGCGCGTACTCGTGGGAGCACAGTTGGGATGGCCCACCGGTTCTCGTGGATGCATCCGGTGATTCCCTCGATGCCATCGGGATTGCATCCCTCATCGCCGACGGCAACGCCGCGCAAGCGCGTTCTCGGTTCGAAGCAGCCACGTCCAACCTCTGACCCTGATCAGGACGGTGACTCAGTCGGTGATGCGGCGGGTGAGCAGATAACCCAGGCTGGCCACAGCCCACCAGAACATGACGGCGCCCACGCTGACCGCAAAGAGATAGACAAGGCGGCGACCGAAGTTTCCGGCGTCCAGGCTCACGAGTCCGATCACGAAGACGAGTACGCCGATACCGGCTCCGCAGTAAAACGGCACGCCTTCGAGCGCTCTCGTCAGCGACTCTTCGAAGGCAAATGCATTAACCAACAACACGATCAGCCACAGCACGACCGCCCACAGGTAAGGAGTGGACGTGATGCCACGGTCGAGCGCCTCGTCTGGCCGCAATCGTTCGGTGACCAGGCCAGCGACGAGCAACGCGACTGCAAGCAACGCCGCCTGGCGAAGTGCGAACACGATGCGGCCATTCAGCGGCATCACTGTCAGCGGCGTTACTGTGGCTGGCGTCGGTGTCGCTGGCGTCGGTGCGGTGGTCTCAGACGTGGTGTCAGTCATTGATCTGCGAGCGAATTGAGGCGAGCCAGTCTTCGGCGGATCGCCATGCAGCGTTTGCGTCGGCCCGCACTTCGCTGGATCCGTTGCCGACAGTGGGGTAGGAACCCAAGAACTTCACGTCGGCCTGTTTGGCCATAATGTTCTTTAGGGCATCAGCCACGACGGCATCAGAGATATGCCCATCGAGATCCATAATAAAACAGTAGTTACCTAGCCCCTTTTTGGTGGGACGGCTCTCGAGCTTCGACAGGTTGATCTGGCGAGCCGAGAACTCTTGCAAGATCGAGAGAAGCGAGCCAGGTCGGTCATCGCGCTGAAAGATCACAATCGATGTCTTGTCGTGGCCGGTGATCTTGGGCACACCGTGGCGGGCGACGGTCACGAAACGTGTCTGGTTGTCTTCGGTGTCCTCGATGCTGTTGGACAGCTCGGCCAGTCCATACATGGAGCCTGCCAGCGAGTTGCCGATTGCGGCGACAGTGGGATCCTGTGCCTTAGCCACCAGTTCGACGGCATCGGCGGTGGAGTTCGCGGCCGTGTGGCGAGCGTTGGGTAGATGTTCGGCGAGCCAGACTCGGCATTGAGCGATGGCATGAGGGAACGACACGACCGTCTCGATCGAATCGAGCGTGGCCCCCGGAGCCACCAGAAGCTCCATCGAAATCGGGATGACAACTTCGCGCTGGATCAGCAAGTTCGATGAGAACGCCAGCGTGTCAATGGTGGCATTGACCGTGCCTTCGATGCTGTTCTCGATTGCAGCGAACCCAAGATCAAGTTCGCCGGTCTCTACGGCATTCAGTACTGCTGGCATGGAACTAAATAGCTGAGCGTCACAGTCGGCCAGGTCGGGCTCAGAAAGCACCGCCTGTTCAGTGAAGGTGCCATGGGGCCCTAGATAACCGATCGTGCGCTGAGAAGTCACC
>DNHM01000095.1:1433-2646 GCA_003485885.1 Acidimicrobiaceae bacterium | reverse complement strand
CGTCGAAGGCGACTCAGTCAACGCGGGCGTGTTACGTGAGATTGGCGGCGAATTGTGCGACACACTGCTGGACTTTCGCAACTGCGCCAAGATCCTTACCACGTACGGCGAGTCGATCCATGATCACATCGACGACGACGGACGCATGCGGCCGCAATATCTGCAGGTGGTTGGGACCAACACCGGACGGCTAGCAAGTCGGAACCCGAACGCACAGAACTTCTCGCCACGAATGAAGCCGTATTTCCGGCCGAAAACCGATGACCGGGTTTTTGTGCATGCCGATCTCAGCCAGGCTGAACTCCGGTTCCTTGCCCAGGTCAGCAACGACGGTCCGCTTCGTGCCGCATTCGCACGTGGCGAAGACGTTCACGTCAGTACCGCAGCTTCGATGTTCCGTTTCGACGCAACCGAGCTCCAAGTCCAGGACCCCGCCCGGTTTAAAGAACTGCGCCAAATCGCCAAGGCGCTGAACTTTGGCATTGCCTATGGCACGGGCGCTGCCGCTTTAGCTCGCTCGCTGACCGGCAACGGCACGCCGACCACCCTTGACCAAGGGCATGACCTTCTCGATAAGTACCGCCAGGCTTATCCAGGAACAGCGGCATGGGCCGAAGAACGCATTGCCGAGATTGAACACATCCGGAACACGGTGCCAGGAGCGATCGACTGGCCGTCGACATTGCGGCTGGCCAACAATTTTGGCGACGTCAATAGTGTGCGCCGAGAGTTCCGCAAGACCCGGAACCGTTGGCCAGCGGCAGAAGAAATCGCGGACATCCTTCATGGTCCTGGGGGCGGGCCCACCGAGGACCAGGTCGCGATGGTGCAGTGGGTGCTCGGGTATTCAGCCACGGTTGCACTTCGACCCAACGGCGAACCTTTCACGTTTTCTAGTTTCACGGTCGCTGGTCGCCGTCAGCAGTTCAACTTGCATGTAGATCGGCTGTTTCTTCATGCGGTAATCGATGCCGTCGGCGGGTCCTCGCAGCCACTCATTGCACTGCGCACTCAGTTCGCCGAAGAACACCATCTGGTGTTACACCGACGAGGCGAACCACTGACCGAAAGCGAGTTGGCCAGGCAATTCGAAGAACGAGCGTTACGTCGAAAATATCTCGAGGCGGTTACTGACACCTGCGGCGAGGATGTCGCCCATGCGTACCTGACTCGGGCGGCAAAAGAGCGGGTCTCGTCCATGGTGAATGCATGG
>DNHM01000095.1:0-1408 GCA_003485885.1 Acidimicrobiaceae bacterium | reverse complement strand
CTGCTCGCAGCCTATGCGGAGCTTCACCACCGGCTGGCAGCTATCCCCAGCGCGTGGCCGGTACAAACCGTGCACGATTCGGTAGTTATTGAATGTGATCGCTCCGATGCGGCCCGGGTAGTGAACGAGGTCCGCGAGAGCCTCGAAATGGCGAGCTTGGAGTTCTGTCCAGATGTGACACCCAAAGCAGATGTCGATATCCGCACATCTCTCGCCGACGCCGACATAGTTGAAGAAGACACCGACGCACGTGATGAAGGCGTGGCAGGAACGGGTGCTGGCGAGGCAGTCATGTTTGATCCAATCGATGGCGATCGCCACCCAGCGGAGCGTGCCGAAGAACCCGTCCAACTACAGCTGGGAATCGGCTGAAATGGTCACAAGGAGGCATCGGCAACCAGTTGGTACCTCTGTCGAGGTAACCACACCTGAGCCGCCTCCTGCTCTGCAATGATGGGCACACAAGTCACGCTGGGGCCCATCGGTGCAACAGCCCATGGCGAGCAACTGTTTGCGCCGTTTTCACTGCGCTGCTGACGACGCAGACCGGACGTACCTGTCTGAACGGCCATTCGAGTCGGTCGATGACATGAACCTGCTGTCTCGCTCGTTAACGCTACGATAGGAGTCTCTTACGAGGGCACATTCCGGTAGGGAACTCACTACAAGGGCCGCAATCGCGACGCTGTGTGGTTTGGTATGACCGATCGGGACTGACCGCGCGTCCGAACTGGATTCGAGCGATGGCTCGTCTTCACCACTATCGATGCCGCCGGTCAACAACGGAGCCCGGCACAAAACCGGCGGCACGTCCAGTCACAGCGATCTGAGTCAAAGGAAAATAATGACCTCTGCCCACACGATGAAACTCGGGATTCTGTCGCGCGCTCCTCGGGCGTACAGCACAAAACGACTGGTTGCCGCTGCAGAGGAGCGAGGGCACACGGTCCGGGTTCTCGATACGCTCCGGTTCGCCATCGATCTATCTCGTGAAGAACCCGAGCTTCAGTATCGAGGCAAGCCGCTCACCACCTACGACGCAGTGTTGCCTCGTATTGGTACATCGATCACGTTCTTTGGCCTGGCAGTTGTGCGCCAGTTCGAGCAAATGAGGGTCTACACCCCAAACACCTCAACCGGTATCGCGAACTCCCGCGACAAGTTGCGATCAACCCAGCTCTTCTCGAGTCATGGCGTGGGTATTCCCGCGACCACCTTCGTGCGGGATCGTGGGGATGTCCTTCCAGCAATTGAACGGGTGGGTGGGGCGCCCGTCGTGATCAAATTGCTCGAAGGGACTCAGGGCATCGGCGTAATCCTTGCGCCCGACAACAAGGTCGCAGAGGCCGTCATCGAGACGCTGCAAAGCACCCGCCAAAACGTGCTCATCCAGCAGTTAATTGCAGAA
>DNHM01000488.1 GCA_003485885.1 Acidimicrobiaceae bacterium | reverse complement strand
GATTGTTCCACGTCGGCGATGGTCGATGCGGCCGCCAGTGTCGTGTCATGTTCGAAACGGGCGCTGAACGACATCGGCACATGACCGCTCACCCGGAGGCCATTGCCATGGTGGTCGGTCAAGGTGAACCATCGGGTGTCGGCGTGGGCGCCATGTTCTTGGGGCACAACAAAGGCGTGGTACTGGTCTGCGACCAGGCTTTCCCAGATGCCGGTACGACCCGAGGCCTTACGATCGGGATAGGTCTCGTGAGGACCGCTACCGAACCAGGCCAGGCGATCGAATCGTGGTGAGACCTCGAAGCGGGTGCCCACCCGAGGCAGGTCCGTCCACGCAACTGGGACTTCGACGATCTCGTGCAGCACGACCACTTCGTGGTCGATAACAAACTGGCTGGTAGCCAGTGCGGCAGCGTCGTCACCGGTGATGGAACGGGTGAAGCTGATGACACTTGCGCCATCAGCCGTCTCGCCTCGTGTGATGTCTTGCACCTCGACAGCGAGCGTGTCTAGGCCCCACCCAACCCACTGTGGTCGCACACCGGACACTTCGCTCATCCAACCATGCCGCACACCGTCGTTGTCCGTTGGTGCCCGCCACAGGCTTGGCGAGAAGTCGGTCAGACCAACGTCGATTCCATCGACGACGAGTGCAATGGTTCCCATGGCATCCCATGACAGCGACGTTTCGCCCACACGGATGGTGCCGCCACCTGTGAGAAGCGTGGAGCGCTCGACCTGGGGTGTGACCGCCGTGTTCTCGACGGTCCGCAATGGGATGTCGTCCCAGGCCACCAGGTGCCCGGCGTCGACCCACGGTGTGTCTGCCCGTTGGTGCCACAGCACGTGCAGTCGTGCGTCTTGATTCTCCGCAAGCTCAGTCGTGGTCGGGATCGATAGAACGGTGGAGTCGCCGGCAGCGACGTCGACATCAAGGGCAGCGCTCTCGACAGCGTGACCGTCGATCAGCAACGTCCAACTCGCAGCAAGATCCTTGAGCGATGCGAAGGCTCGGCGGTTACTCACACGCACTCGTCGACCACGCACCGGCGTGACCGTGACCGGGCGGTAGGCCCAGGCAACCTCGGTCAACCCGGGATGTGGTTCACCATCGGGACCGACGAGGCCGTTAATGCAAAAGTTGGCATCGTTGGGCTCGTCGCCGAAATGGCCACCGTAAGCCCAGTAGGCGCGTCCTTGGTCGTCGACTTCGTGCAAACCCTGATCGCGCCAATCCCAGATGAAGCCACCGGCCAACGCAGGCTCGTCGAAGAATACTTGGGCGTAGTCGGCTACCGAGCCGTTCGAATTGCCCATGGCATGGCTGTATTCGCACATGATCAGTGGTCGGTCATCGTCGCCGCTGTCTTCGGCCCACTGTGCCCAAGCCACGATGTCGTCGATCGGTGTGTACATGGGGCATACGACATCGGTGACCAGACGCTCACGAGCACTCGGGGTCTGGAGCATTCTTGAGCTATCCCGGGTGTTCACGTCGAAGCGGCGTTGGATCGCCCCCTCGTAGTGCAGTGGCCTGGTGCTATCGACCGCTCGCACCCAGGCAGCACTTGCGTCGTGCGCTGCGCCGTGACCCGACTCGTTACCCAAGGACCACATGATCACACATGCGTGATTGCGGTCGCGCAGCACCATACGTTTGACCCGATCGATGAAGGCCCCTAAGTAACGGGTGTCGTCGGCCACTGAACGAAGCCGCCCATGGCTCTCGATGTTCGCTTCGTCGATGACGTACATACCCAGCTCGTCGCACAAATCGAGCAACCGGTGATCGTTTGGGTAGTGGGCGCACCGCACCGCGTTCATATTGTGACGCTTCATGCCGAGTAGGTCTTCGCGCAAATCCTCGAGCGTCTGGACCTTGCCGGTGACCGGATGGTGGTCGTGTCGGTTCACACCCAGCAGCACGACCGGCCTGCCGTTCACCAGGAATCGGCGGTCTCGCACTTCGACCCGTCGGAAGCCGACGGTGAGAGCGGTGGCATGCAACGCCCTATCGAAGCGATCCACCAGTGCGACAACGACGCGATAGAGCCGGGGGGTTTCTGCGGTCCACGGCTCGATAGCGACGCCGTCAAGGTCGAGCGAGGCGACACGCCCGTTGTACGAGTAGGCAGCGATCAGTTGATCGAGTGGTTCACCTGACGGCACCGTTGGCACGGCCGAGATAGCCGTCGCCAACTGATCATCGCCATCGAACAAGGTGGCACGGACCCAATAGTCGTCGCCACCACACGCGTGAGCCTCGATGTGGAGAGCACCGAGTCCGGTCTCGGCGTCGTAGTCAGCTTGGGTGGCTACATCGTCGATCCGAGCCAGGGCACGGGCTTCAAGAAACACGCTGCGATGTAACCCGGCATGCCACCAGTGATCCTGATCTTCGATCCAGGTGGCGTCGCTGTAACGAATCACCATGATGTCGATCGTGTTCCGGCCAGCGACTAGCGAACCGGTGACGTCGAACTCCGACGGCAATCGACTGTCTTTCCCCATACCGATGAAGTCGCCGTTGCACCACACCATGGCCACACTCTCGAAACCGCCCAGGTGCAGGACTACGGTGCGATCGAGCCAGGCCTCGGGGACTTCGACGGAACGGTGATACAGCCCAGTCGGATTCAGTTTGGGTGTTGCCGGAGCGTCGAGCCCCGGCCACGGCATGATGATGTTGGTGTAGTGCGGCAAATCACCGACTCGCTGGCGAGTCCAGCAGCCTGGCACGTCGACTGAGTTCCATGCCCGAGCGAGTGTGGTGGATTGTGCGGGCCAGGTTGGCGGTAGATGTTCTGGGCTATCGAGTAGCCGGAAATGCCATCGGCCATCGAGTGAGAGTCTCCATGGGGTTTCACTGCCGTTCCTGGCCTCGTCGGCAGAGTCGTAACCCATCAGGGGTGCACGAGCTGGAAGCCGGTTGATCTCGACGAGATCAGGTGCCAAAA
>DNHM01000085.1 GCA_003485885.1 Acidimicrobiaceae bacterium | reverse complement strand
TCATCTGGCTCATCGCTGTCGTCGCACTAGCGGTCTACCTAGCCCGTCAGCAGACTACCAATCAGAAGAAAATCATTACCGCAGCCGCCACGCTAGTCGTGGGGTGGGGTGTCGGCCTCGCTCTCTTCGCTGCAGTTGATATGCCGGGCCTCTACCAGCTCAACGGTGATGGTCCGCTCTCGCAGGCGGTCTTTGGCATCGTGTTGATCGGTTTCGTCTTCTTTGCCCCGCAAGGCATTGTGGGCAGCTGGCGTAAACTATGGACCAACGTCGTTCAAATCACGCCTGTACCACCTGCACTGCCAGACGGCGCAGAAATCCTTGTGAAAGACATGGACGCAATCCACAACTCGATTCAGGGCTAGATTTTAGTGACGCCTGACACATGCAATAGCTCGCCTTGGGCTACATTTAACCAATCGATGCTCTGTTCCTCAGAGCGCGTAGCATCCCGGACTGGGATCAAATATGGAGGGAACCATATATGAGTAGTAAATTGACACGCCTGTTGGCTGTCATCTTTGCATTGTCGCTTCTTGCGGCAGCTTGCGGAAGCGACGACGCAAGTGACGTCGCCGACAACGCAGCCGCAACAGATGACGCTGCTGATGTGGTTGAAGCTGACGAAGAAGCTGAAGAAGCTGAAGACGAGGCCACTGGTGGCGCCGTTGACGAAGAAGAAGCAGCAGACGCTGTAGAAGAAGCAGCAGAAGGAGAGGTCGAAGACGGTGGCGTTATCACCACCACTCTCGAAGACCTCGAAGCTGAATGGGCTGCACAACGCGCTGAGATCGTTGCCGAAATCAAGGCCGCCGGTTATGGCCTCGACGGCGACATCCTTACGGGTCCTGGCGGTTGGACAGTTGATCTGAGCGATTGCCCAGAGGACTGGACAAACGATGCAGGTGTTGCCGACGGCGTTATCACGATCGGCCACACGACTGCTCAGTCCGGCGCTCTTGCTTCCTACGGGAACATCGGTGTTGGTATGGATGCATACTTTGACTATGTCAACGAAAGCGGCGGCATCGGCCCCGATGGCCTGCAGATCGATCTACTGATCAAGGACGACGCGTACGTCGCCACCCAAACCCAGGAACTCGTCGCTGAGCTCCTTCAGTCAGTAGATCCCTTCTACATTTTCACACTTGGTTCACCAAACACATTTGCTGTGCAAGGCACAATGAATGAGAACTGTGTTCCACAGCCAATGTCGCAGACCGGCCACCAGGCCTGGGGCGATCCTGACAACAACCCGTGGACCACAGGTCTGCAGTTGTCTTACGCCACCGAATCACTTCTGTGGGGTAGCTGGATCGAAGACAACCTTCCGGCTGGCACCAAAGTTGCGGCTCTTGTGATGGACAACGATTTCGGTCTTGCCTACGAACAGGGCTTCGAACGGTTTGCTGAAGAATCCGATCACATTGGCGAAGTTACCTTTGTGCGTCACGATCCTGCGGCGGCGACGTTGACCAACGAAATGACCACACTTGCAGCATCGGGCCCCGATGTCTTCATCGCAATGACAGCTGGCAACCCTTGCCTGCTCGCAGTCGAAGAAGCTGCTCGCACCGGTATCAAAGACATCGCCATCACCTTCATGCCATCGGTATGTAAGGCAGTGTCGTCCTACATGGCTCCTGCTGGTGAAGCAGCTGCTGACTGGTACATCTTTGGTGGTGGCTGGAAAGACAGCACCGATCCACAGTACGAAAGTGACACCTACATCAGCTGGATGAACAGCCAGATCGAAGCAGCTGGCCTCGACAGTGCAGTCTCGCTATACGCATCTGGCTATGGCCAGTTCGGTTGGCCAGCCGCACAAACGTTGATGATTGCTGCTGAGCTCGATGGTGGCCTCACCCGAACCAACTACATGATTGCGCTTCGTTCGCTACGCATGGAGCACCCAGCTCTCTTAGAGGGCATCGGCTTCGGCATGAACGGCTCAGAAGATGCTTACCTGGTAGAGGGCTCTGACCTCTCCCAGTTCGACTACGACAACCAGTCATGGGTTATCGAGGGTGGCGTGATCGACCTTGACGGTAAATCAGCTAACTGCGCTTGGGTTGCCGGCGAAGGCTGCTAATCCTGCCCTAGCATCCTGGTTCGTTTCCAGGGGCTAGACATGCTCGACGAGAGCCGGCGCCTTCGGGCGTCGGCTCTTCTCGTTTTGGCGGCCACTCCCCGACCCAGCAGCCAGTGTTCGAAATGTGCATGGGTTCCCGGCAAAAGCTGCTGATCATGTTCTGCAAGCCTCGACGACAGCCGGCGACTGCTGGCACCAACTCTTCTCGTTTTCGATCAATCTTCCTGCTGGTTTGGTTGCGACGGCCCAAACCCGGTTCAATGGTGCGCTGATGGAACTGTTTATACAGCGGTGTTTTGACGGAATGTTCACCGGCGCTATCTATGCATCGCTGGCGTTGGCCATCGTCATGATCTATCGCTCAACCGGACTGCTGAACTTCGCTCAAGGCGAAATGGGCCTCATGGGCGGTTACGTCGCTCTGACGCTGCTTTCACCTGCGGGTTCTACCGGCATCGGCATTCCCATCGCAGGCACCGCATTCTTGTCGCGATGGCTGCCCCTTCACCCCTGGCCCACCTGGGCGGCGATTCTGGGGGCGGTGGCTTTCGGAGCGCTATTGGGGGCGGTGATTGAACGGTTCATCATGCGCCCACTGGCCGACAGGTCGTCGTTATCGCAAGTGAACGTCACCATTGGCCTGCTGATCCTTATCAATGGCATCGTTTTCCAAATCTGGGGATCGTTCTCCCGGCGGGTCAAGAGCCCGTTCCCCACCGGCAAGGACGACTACTTCGGCATTTTCGGTGCCCGTTTGCGCTACACGACAGTTGGTGTGTGGGCCACGTTGCTGGTCGTGATCGTGCTTCTCAGTCTGCTCATCCAGAAGACAAAAACCGGCTTGGCATTTCGTGCCATTACGAGCAACCGTGAGGGAGCTGCACTGGTAGGTGTACCGGTCAGCCGCACACTCACGATTGGGTGGGCGATCGCCTCAGCCATTGGGGCACTAGCCGCAGCGCTGGTCGGCGGTGCCATCACGCTCAACCCGCTGACCATGCTGAACCTGTTGATCTATGCACTAGCTGCTGCGACCATCGGCGGACTCGACAGCCCTCGGGGCGCAATTGCTGGCGGCCTTATCATCGGCCTCACACAGAGTCTTGCGCCCCCATACTTGGGTATTCCGACCGAACTCACGCTTCTGCCGCCGCTAGCAGCCATGGTCCTTGCGTTGACCGTTCGACCACACGGTCTGTTCGGAACGGTTCCGGTGAACCGCGTATGAGCATCAATTCACGAATCAACGGCGATGAGGCAGGTGCACCCCCGGTGCTCGGGACCAAACAGATAGGCCGAGGCGCGAAGATCAGCCTGGCAGTCCTCACCCTTGCCGTACTGATCCCGCCCTTCGTGACGACATCGTTGGAGCTCACCAAGTTGTCCCGACTGGTCGTGCTCGTGCTCGCTGTGCTCGGCGTCAACC
>DNHM01000570.1 GCA_003485885.1 Acidimicrobiaceae bacterium | reverse complement strand
TCCACGGTGTGAGAGTAGGTGGCTGATGCCGTTGGACGGAAACGCAACGGCTGACTTCGTAGCTTCGGTGTTGCCAAGGTCTGCAGCGTTATCGAACGATGCGTAGGATCTCGCGGGTTCGTGCGATCTCGTCGGGGTTGCCACCCATCGGGACTGCGGTGAAGTCGGTTGCCCCTGATGCTGCGATTTCGGCAATTCGTTCGGTCACTTCGGCTTCGGTACCGACCAGCGAGAGTTCGCCAAGCCCATGGAGACCTTCGATGTCGAGCATGCGGCGATAACTGGGAAGTTCTGCGTAGACCGAAAGGATCTGGGCCAGAAAGTCGCGAGCCGGTGCCGGATCGTCGGTAACCCACACCGGGATCGAACAGACGATGGAAGGTTGCGGTCGGCCTGCTTTCTCGGCGGCATCGTTGATGGCGGGTGCGATATGGTCGGCGATTGTTTTTGCGCCGACGCACCACAGGATCGTGCCATCGGTGCGGGCACCTGCGAGCTTGAGCATTTGATCACCAAGTGCGGCAATCATCACCTTGGGTGTTGGCCCTTCGAGCAGCGGGATCTCACCCTCGTAGCTCCAGAAGTAACCCTCGTGGTTCACACGGCCTTCGGTGAGCAACGGCTGAAGTACGTCGAGGAAGTCCATCATCTGGCGGACAGGTCGTTCCCACGTCATCTTCCACCGGCCGGTGACCGATGGTTCATGGGCTAGTCCAAGGCCGAGGACCAAACGCCCGTTGACGGCTGCCTGGGTCGTGAGCGCTTGGCCAGCGAGCACTTGCGGATGAGTGGTCCAGGTGGGGATGACGGCGGTGCCAAGTTGCATGGCCGATCCGGTGTTGCCATGGGCAGCAAACACGGTGAGTGCGTCGACTCCGCCGGTTTGGGCCAACCAGTACGACGCAAAATTGTCGTCTTCGGCCGAAGTGATGTCGGCGGTGAGTGCGCCAAGCGAAGGGTTGGCCAGCAGGCCTGAGCCGTTGATTCCGATATCCATCAGTCGAGGTTACTTCGGGTCTGACTCACCCTGGTGTTGGTTGGCCCACGCAGCTCGGTTCTGTGGGCGGCTGGTTAGGGGAGTTGGGAGAGGGCGATGTCGAGGTCGGCGTAAAGGTCGTGTGGATCCTCGAGGCCGATGCTGAGGCGGATCATGCCGTCGCCGATGCCGACGAGCGCGCGGCCCTCGGCGCCAATGCGGCGGTGTGTTGTGGTGGCCGGGTGGGTGGCCAAGCTTTTGGAGTCGCCGACATTGTTCGAGATGTCGAAGAGTTCCAGGGCATCCATGAAGGCGAATGCCCGTTCCTTGTTCTGCACATCGATGGTAAGCACAGTGCCACCGGCCGACATTTGACGTTTGGCAAGGTGGAATTGTGGATGTGAAGGCAGCATGGGGTAACCCACCCGGTCGACCGAGGGGTGTTGCTCGAGTTGTTCGGCCAGCGTGTGGGCGGAGCGAGACATGGCGTCGACCCGGAGTCGCATGGTTTCGAGACCTTTGACGAGAACCCAGGCATTAAAGGGACTCAAACTGGGTCCGGTATGGCGGGTGAACGGCATGAGGTAGTCCGTTTTGAACTCATCGGTGCTCAACACTGCTCCACCGAGCACGCGACCTTGGCCATCGATGTGTTTTGTGGCGGAGTAGACGACCACGTCGGCGCCGAAATCGAGCGGCTTCTGCAACACCGGGCTGGCGAACACATTGTCGACGATGACGAGCGCACCTGCGGCGTGTGCGAGTTCGGACACGGCGGCCAAGTCGATGATCTCGAGTCCGGGATTCGACGGGGTTTCGAGAAACACCGCCCGGGCGCCGCCAGCAAGTGCTTGTTCCCATTCGTCGAGAGAGGAACCGTCGACCTGCACGGTCTCAACACCGAGTCGGGGCAGGATCTCGCTGAGGATGACGTGGCACGAACCGAAGAGTGCACGCGACCCGACGACCTTGTCGCCAGCGCTAACGAAAGAAGCGAGCGACGCGAACACGGCTGCCATACCGCTGGCGGTCGCCATACACGCTTCGGTGCCTTCGATCAGGCGAAGCCGTTCCTCGAACATCGACACGGTCGGGTTGCCGTAGCGAGAATAGATGTAACGATCGTGTTCGCCGGCGAAGGCCGCTTCGGCCTCGGCAGCGCTTCCGTAGACATACCCCGACGTAAGAAACAGCCCTTCGGCTGTCTCGTCGAAGCCGGTGCGTTCCAGCCCGCCCCGCACCAGCAGGGTTGCCTCTCGTAGTTCGCGTTCAGTCGTCATGGTGATCCTCGGTGCCTAGCTGGGTTGCAGCGTGGGCTAACACAGCCTGTGATGTGGTGGAGAGGCTGATCGAACTTGGCAGGCTAGCGACTGCGGGGCCTATCTTCTGCAGTGGCGGCTGTTTGTACCCGGATACTTGATAACGCTGATCGATGTAATCGCATGGAGGTCGTGAACCTCTGCAGGCACCTGGCGAGGCGCAACCGGCTGCTCGGAAAAGGGTCGTGACGGATGCAACAACTACGGTCTGGGTATGCCCTCTGACGACCTCACCCTCGATGCATTCCGTACTAAGGCAGCAGCGTTTATCCAGGCTTCGAAGGCCAACGGCATTGCCTGCCGTGCGTTCGGCGCGATCATGCCGCCGGCCATGCACGACGACGCCAAGGCATGGCAGCAACACATGTTTGCGAATGGTTTCGCGGGCGTGTCGTGGCCAAAGGAATACGGCGGACAGGGGTATGGGCCCGAGTACCGGCTGGTGTGGAGCGAGGAATGTGCCCGCCACGAAGTCTCGCCGTACATGAACTTCCAAGGTTTCGTTCTCGCCGGTGGCGCGATCTTGAAGTACGGCACCGAAGAGCAGAAGCAGAAGTATCTGCGGGCCACGTTGGCCGCCGAGATCTTGTGGTGCCAGCTCTTCAGCGAGCCGGGTAGCGGATCCGACTTGGTCAGCCTGTCGACTAGGGCGGAGGACCATGGCGACGAATGGCGCATGACCGGCCAGAAGGTCTGGTCATCGACAGCCCAGCTGGCCGACCACGGGATCCTGCTTGCTCGGACCGACCCTGAAGATCGAGGTCATCGCGGGATCTCGTTCTTCCTGTTCGACATGCATGGTCCCGGTATCGATGTGCGACCGCTCAAGCAGATGACCGGTGATCAGGAGTTCTGCGAGGTCTTCCTGGACGATGCTCCAGCAGCCAAGAGCGATCTGCTTGGGCCGCTGCACGGCGGCTGGGGAGTGGCGACCTCGGTGCTTGCCGATGAACGTGCCGAAGTAGGCGCGGCCGGAATCGCACTCGAGCGCAGCACCCAGCGGCTGATCGACACGATCGATGCCGGAACCGACCCAGTGCATCGAGACCGCATCATGCGCACCCGAGTGAAGGCCGGAGCGCTGCGACAATTGCTCGACCGCAGCGAGGGTGACCCCAAGCTTGGCCCGTTGGTCAAACTCGGCAACACCGAGTTTTCGACCGAACGCACCCGAACCCGGCTCGACGGCATGGGTCCAGCGGCAACCGTGTTGGCCGACGAACAGGTCGTCGAAGACTTCTTGTATGCACCTGGCATGCGCGTCGCTGGCGGCACGAGCGAGATCCAACGCAACCTCATCGGCGAACGTCTGTTGGGCTTGCCTCGTGAACCAAAACCCAGCACACCCAAACCTCGCTAGGCCAGGCGCAGGTCTAGGGGCTCGGGGGGTGTGTCGTTTTACCGCAACGCTCGTCGTGTTCGTTGGCGCCAACCGTGTGCGGTGATGCAGACTGCGGTCATGGATGACAATGCTTTGGCCCACTATCGAGAACACGGCTACGTGATCCTGCCCGAGGTGCTGACGAGCGAAGAATGCAGCGAGATCAAGACTGCGCTCACCCCCTACACCGATGGCACCTACCCCGGACGCAACAACTTCGAAGGGTTCCACACCGAAC
>DNHM01000361.1:3415-4608 GCA_003485885.1 Acidimicrobiaceae bacterium | reverse complement strand
CGGCCGAGCCGGCACCAAGAGACTCGTGGACGCCTGCCTCATCGATCGTGACTACGGTGTGTTCCGACGTCGGTTCCTCGTGGGATCGGTGCAGGTCAAACCCGCAAGACGAGCAATAGTTCGAAGCCTCGCTGTTCGGATGCCCGCATCGCGAGCAGACGGTCTCAGCCATTGGTGTACCCAATCAGTTCGAGATATGCCTGCGCGTCGAGCAACGAGTTGACATCGGCCGCAGAAGAGGGACGTACTGTGCACAACCACCCCTGACCGTAGGGGTCGCTATTCACCGCCGTGGGCGTGACAGCAAGCGCAGCATTTGGTTCAACAACTACTGCGTCGACCGGCATGTACAGGTCAGTCATGGCTTTAAACGCTTCAATTTCACCCATTTCATCGCCTGCAGCCACCGTGGTCTGCACATCGGCAAGCTGCACCATGGTCACCTCGCCAAGAGCTTCTTGGGCGAACTCGGTGATACCGACTCGCAAAAGGTCACCCTCGACGCGGACCCACTGATGGTCTCGGGAGTAACGCAAGTCGTTGGGCACGAGCATGAGCGGAACCGTAGCCCATCAGAACTACGACCAAAACCTTGACTTTAGGTCGAGACTTCGACGGGAGGTCGAATCGAGTTGCGAAGAAGCGGCAAGTAGCCCACTGCGGACGCCCAGCTGAGCACCAGCGACGGCATCGCCGTGATCCAGGCCAGCACACGGTAGACCTCTTGGCCTGCAGGTTCGGCAGACGCTGCCAGGAACAGCGGCAACGCAAACAACAGGCCAAACGTGGCCATCTTGCCCCACCAACTCACCTTGACCGTGCGCACGCCTCGGGCACCGAGATAGAGCGCCGCTAACGCCACCAGGGCCTCCCGGGCAAAGACTGCGACCAGAAACCACGCGGGAGCCGCATCGATGATCAGCATCGAAGTGAGGGCGACCAGAAACATCAACCGGTCAACCGTTGGATCGAACACACGCCCAAACTTGGAATGTTGCTTCAGCAGCCGAGCGAGGTAACCATCGACCCAGTCGGTTGCACCTAACACCGCAAAAAGCACTGCCGCCGCGTACGGGCGATCAGCGGAGTGCACGAGCCACCCAAAGACCGGAACACAGATCAGTCGGCCGAGCGTGAACAGATTTGGCACTGTCAGGATTGCGTCTGACCCTTCGATCGTGCCTTCACGGTCA
>DNHM01000361.1:0-3370 GCA_003485885.1 Acidimicrobiaceae bacterium | reverse complement strand
GCCGTTCGCCACTGCGCTCCTATGTCCTGTGTTGTCCTGCACGGTCTCGTGCACACCTCCAGGTGTGCGATCGACCGGTGCTTCGTCGTTCTGTCTGGCCCGTCGTTCTGTCTGACGCTGGCGGCCAGCATACGATGTCAATATGCCATCGGTCTTCAGTCTCATCATCAACGGCGATCTGCCTGGTCATTTCGTGTGGAGCGACGACATTTGTGTCGGCTTTCTCTCGATCAACCCGATAACCGATGGCCATGCGCTGGTGGTTCCTCGGGCCGAAGTCGATCAATGGACCGACATCACCCCCGACGATGCGGCCCACATGATGCGGGTATCGCACCACATCGGCACTGCCCTTAAGGCGGTGTTCTCGCCGGAACGCATCGGCCTGATGATCGCTGGCTTCGAAGTGCCCCACACCCATCTTCATGTGCTGCAACTCAACGACATGAGCGATATGAGTTTCGCCAACGCTGCCACAACGGTCGACCATGCCAAACTCGCCGGTTTTGCGGCTTCGATTCGCCAACAGCTCGAGGTAGCTGGTCACCAACACGTGGCCGACGCTCCCTAGGCGACTCCTACCGGAGCCAGCGCGATGCCAGAAGGGTTTAGCCGTCTGCGTCCTGTGAGCCTTCGGCCCCGTCACCGACCTCCACCTCATCGATTTGACCAAACCCGAACAGGTCAACCGGTTCCTCTTGGGCCACGGGCACGGCTCCGATAATGCCAGTGAAGTTGTACACCTCGATCCGATCCAGACCAGGGTTCTCACTCTGGAGCTCCCAACCGAGCTCTCCTAGCCGAACCCGGAACGTATCGATCTGACCTTCGAGGCCCTCGACGCTTTCGAGGTCTCGATCGACCAGTAACCAGTCGACATCGCTGGTGACCTCAGCGATCACGTCGTTGAGCCGGTCTCCAAGAGGTATGGAGATATCGGGATCTTCGCCATTAAATTCGCCGATCGAGAAATCAAGTTCGTAGACGCCAAGTCGTTCCGCCAGCAGCGGCAGCATCGACACCGATGCCCGCACCGGTTCGTCGATAGGAATCAATTCGATTGCGTCGACCCGAGCCAGATCAGTTTCGTCTCGACCGCCCCACTGCCATGGTTCTGTATACGGCGTAGTCGACGAATCACGCACAAAGAAGACAATGGCGGTGAGCAACAACGCCAGGATGATGCGGCGTTCGACGCGGACCTGCTTGACCAGGATGCGCCCGGTGCGTTTAAGAGCGAACACGGTGGCCACAAATACAAACACCGTCATCGGCACCGTTTGAGCTGCTTCACGGATGCGGCCAGGTGGAACATCGGCACCCATATACAGGACGTACAGCGGTATGGCCGGCATCAGATACCGGGGCGCCGTCAATGGCAAGAACAACACCGGTGCTAACAGGGTGACCAGTATCTGAAAGTTGGCCTGGGTGCCAACAATCTGAGTGAACCGCACCGGGTGCGACAAGATGCCCCACAGCGCACCCAGTGGCGTATCGCCGAACTCAGCGTACGGCTCGAGGAATGGGAAGGCGCCGTCGCTTAGACCACGCTGAAGCCCATACATAGCGACCACGAACCAGCACAGGCCGACGAGGAGCGCAATAAGGCCTGCCCGTCGGCGACGCTCGATCAGCAGCAATACACCGAGACCCGCAACGGCCAAACCCAAGTCGGCTCGGCAGCACAACGCGAAGATGATTGCCAAGGTCATGATGCGCTTGGCGCGCGGCCGAACCTGGTGGTCGTAGTTCTGTTGCATGGTGCGATCAGGCTTGGCATCGAAGCCCGACAACACTGCCCACATGAGTGCTGGGACAGCGAGCACCGCTGGCGCAAAGTCAGCAACGTTCATATTGTGGACATAGGTGTAGATGCTGTACGCGAACACGATGGTCGACGTGGCACCGATACCAAGCAGACCGTGGCGACGGGCGAGTCGCCAGAGCGGAATAATTGTGAGCCCCAAGGCGATCGACTTGATGATGAGCAGGGTCTCGATGCGGGGCAAGACAGAAGTCAGCAGGCCCAGTGGATACAGAATCAGCGAACCTTGTTCGGCAATCAAGTTCCCACCGGCAAGTGTGGTGACCGGCTTAAGGTCTTCGCCGATCTGCCATGCGGCCTGGGCGTATTTTGCTGTCTCCACTCCATGATCGAGTTGGTGGAAACGTGCCAGCACCAGCGTGATGAGGACCGTGATCTGCACGATCGCAAATCCGTATGGCAGCCACCGGTCGTACGACGGGGTGTCGAGGCGTCCTTGCAACCGGAGCATGGAGCGGTCGATGCGTTCCCAGACTCGTTCGGCTACTGATCGCAGCCGTTCGAAGGCAGGCAAGGATGTTGAGATGGCGCTCATAACAGCGTCTCTTGAGCGTCATCGGTGACAGCCTGGTCGGCGAGTGCCGTCAAACTCTGCTCCGTCATCGACTCCACTTCGTCCATCAGCTGCGAACCGCTACTCCGAGAATTGTTCACCGCGGTGCTCACGGCATGTATCTGAAACAGTTCGGTAGGTGGTGTTTCGATGCGCTCGAGCAGCCCGGAGGCGTCGGCATCGGCGGGGTCGAGCCAGGCATCCCACAGTGCGGGTGCCACCATGATCGGCATGCGATCATGAATGGGTTCTATGGCTGCATTGGCTGGACCTGTCAGGATCGTACAGCTGCGCAACCTGCTGCCATCGCCGTCGGGATCACGCCATGTTTCGAACAGGCCCGCAAATGCGAACGGCGCACCGTCGGCACGTTGGATGCACCACGGCTGTTTGCGGGGTTTCTTCGCTGCAGGGTCAGATACGGCTGTCCATTCGTAAAACGCATCAGCCGGAATAATGCACCGGTGTTTTTTCGCTGCATTACGGAACGTGCTCTTCTCGGTCACCGTCTCGACCCGGGCGTTGATCATCTTGTTGCCAATCGAGGCAGATTTGGCCCAGAACGGAATGAGACCCCAACGCATCAGATCGAGATGTCGACCATCGTCATTACTGACGATCACGGGGATGTTCATCGAAGGAGCCACATTAAAGTTCGGTTCCGTGAGCGTCTCCGACATCGTTGTGGCACCGAAATAGTCAGCGATGTCCCCTGGAGAGGAAGCGGAGACGAAGCGGCCACACATCGAACGCGAGAGTACTACCCCAGCCGAACAACAGCGCGCCAGCCCAGTTCTCGACCGATTACCGGGCGGGGTCGCCCTAAGGTCTCCTCCACTCTTCTCGGTGCAAAACACCGAGGAACGGCTCGCTAGATTGAAGGCATGGCTCGCCCTCCTAGCTGGTTCACCGGCGCAATCGCACATAAGCCGACAACTCGATCTGTCGAAGTCGACGGCTGCGCAGTCAATTACCTGACCTGGGGTGAC
>DNHM01000356.1 GCA_003485885.1 Acidimicrobiaceae bacterium | reverse complement strand
GACCATCGCCGACGTGGAACAATCCGCCACCATCGAAGTGCATGTCGATGCCGGCGTCCGCGGGCTCGGCACGGCAGCCTGTGGTCCGGACTGTCTGCCCGAATACCGGCTCGGATCAGGCACGTATCAGTGGACTACCACCTTCCAAGCAGAACGGAACCATCTATGACTGATTACGCAGAGCTTGCTGGCCACGACGGTGCGCTGGCGCGTTTCCACTTGGCCGTTCCTGTCAATGATCTTGCGGCTGCCGCTGATTTCTATGGCAACACACTCGGGTGTGAACGGGGCCGAGAAGCTGAACAATGGATCGACTGGAATTTGGGCGGCCATCAACTGGTCACACATGTCGTCGAAGGATGGACCGGTGTTGCCGGCACCAATCCGGTCGACGGCAACGACGTCCCGGTGCCCCATTTTGGTGTGCTCATGACGCCAGATGCGTTTGCCACTTTTGCCCGCCGGCTGCAATCAGCAAATGTTGACTTCGTGATCGAACCAACCGTGCGGTTCGCAGGCCAGGTGGGCGAGCAGCACACCATGTTCTTCCTCGACCCGTCAGGCAACGCGCTCGAGTTCAAGGCCTTCGCCGACGACACCCAGGTGTTCGCCCGCTAGCGGGAACTTCCTCGACCGTGCTCGTTCTCGTTGGGATCCTGGCCGTGTCGGCGTTCGTCGTCGGTTATCTGATCTGGTCAGATGGTGGTTTTGTCGCCCAACCTGAACCGGTTGAGATCGTGCACACAATCCCGGGTTTCTCGCTGCGGTTGCCACAAGTGGCCGATGTCCCTGCCTTTCTCAGCATCGCAGGTGAGCCAGAGGCAATGAAGCACCATGGATGGGATACTGCGATGCTTGCATCGTTCGGACATGAGCAGCGTTCGTTAACCCTCGATGCGCTGCAAAAATCGACGATGGTGGCCGAAGCCGATTCTGGCGAAGTCGCCGGATTTACCTGGTGGGGCAGCCGCGCAGGGGACCCGAACCAGATCTCCATCGGGCTGCACATCGGGCAGATTTACGCCGGCCAGGGCGTGGGCACTGGTCTACTGCGTGCAGCAATTCTGGTCGTGCAAGGCGCAGAACTCGAGGCGTGGGTCCGCACAGCAACGACAAATCTTGCAGTGCAAAAGATCATGGAACGATTGGGCTTCTCGCCCGAAGCCGGCATCGAGCCTCACGAAGCACCGAACGGCGAAACGTCCGACTCGCTCTGGTACAAGGTCGGGCTGGGCGCACGGGCGCCCCGGTAGACACTCCGCCACCAGATTACGTGCGCACAGAGCGCGCCAGGCCGGAGCGGGCCCCAGACGCAAATAGGGGCGAAGTACCCCTGCGCCGAGGCCCAACATGGGTCATAGTCGCATCATGGACATCGAGCGCCAAGTGCAGGATCTCACCGAACGTGTGGCCATCTTGGAGGCGGCACTCCTTACGAGGGCTTCGGTCGCGCCCCATCTTGCACCACCACCACCGCCTGGTGCAGTCCCGACTGGTGCGCCGCCCCCATTTTCCTCAGCACCGCCCGGGCCACCAACTGGGCCACAGGTCTCCGCTCTTTCGGCGAACCCATTTGAGTGGGGGATCGAGTCAGTCCTGCGGTGGGCGGGCGTGGCTCTGGTGACGCTCGCTGGCATCTTCCTGGTCAGTACGGCAGTGACCCGAGGCTGGATCGGTCCGGAATTGCAGTTGCTGGGAGCCGCACTCGGCGGCGCCATCTTGCTCGGTGCAGCAGTTCGACTTGCCGACGTTCGCAGGCCTTGGGCACTGGCACTCGGATGTGGCGGCTCGACCGTGTTGATTGCTAGTGCCCTGGCCACCCACGAGTGGCTCGATGTTGTAGGGCCTAGGTCGGCGATTGCGCTCGCGGTGCTTGCAGTTCTTTGTTCGGTCGCGGTCGCACTCCACACCCGGCTCGAAGGTATCGCCCTCGTCGCTGGCGTCGTTGGCATGATTGCCCCGTTCGACACGTTGGACACCTTCGGTGACGAAGCGACCCTGAGCTGGGTCGCTGTATTTGTCCTGGGTTCATCGGCGATCGGTTTGTCCTACCGTTGGCCGGGTTTGCGGCTCATCACTGGATGGCTCGGAACGTTCGTTCTTATGGTCTATGCCCTGAATGAAGATGCCTACGGGCTGCTTCGATCGATGGGGTTCGTTGGCACCGCGGTGATCGGCACGACTCTTTGGCTGGCGCCTACGGTGGCCGAACGGCTTGGCACGTCGACGGGATCTGGCAACTGGGGCTCATTCGACTGGACACCGGTGGACTACCGACTCGTCGCCCTCGTCCCTGCCTGGGTGTGGTTGGTGCTTGCCGGCTTGATCTCATTCGCAGAGGATTCAGATGCTGGCATCATCGCGGTGGTTGTTGCTGGTGCGTTCATGGGAGTCGCTGAACTCACGTTTAGTCGAGTTTCTCGGGTGGTGTCGTTGGCCACGCTGCTTGGGTCGTTTGTGCTGCTAGCTGTGGGACTCGCCATCTACTTCGATGGGCCGGCGCTGATGGTTGCACTTGCGGGTCAAGCGGCCACGTCGTACTTCTTGAGCCGCAAGCTCGATGATCTGCCCATCCTGATAACCAGTTATCTCGCCGGTGCCGCATCGTCGATGCTCGCGATTGTGTCTCTGTCGGAGGCCATAGACCGAGATGGGTTCATCACCTTTGGACAGGGACTAGCGACCGCACTGGTTGTCTTGTGCTGGGTCGGTGCAGCACTCGGTGTGCATCATCACCGTCTGCAGAACGTCACCTTTGATGTGCCGTTCGTCGGCGCCTGGATCGGCGTGATGATGTGGTTCGCAGCAGCACTTACGGGTGCACCCCAGGGGCTCATGTTGATTTCGGCCGCGTGGACGGTCATGGCTTGTGCCGGTCTCGTCGTGGGGTTGAGCCAACGTTTCGCGGTGGTGAAGAACGTCGCACTCGGCACATTGGGATTGACGCTCGCCAAACTTGTGACCGTGGATTTGGCCGAGGTCGACGTCTTCTGGCGGGTGGGCCTGTTCTTTGCCATCGGCATTGGGCTCATCACGCTCGGCCTCAAGGTGCCAAGCCTGGTTGCTCCCGAGGCAGCGGCAGAAGACATGAGCGATGGCGGACCAACGCAGGAGTC
>DNHM01000504.1 GCA_003485885.1 Acidimicrobiaceae bacterium | reverse complement strand
CCCACCTACTGTGGCCACAATAAAGTTCGGAACCGACGGTGTTCGGGGTCGCGCTTATGAAGATCTGTCGCTGGCGGACGCGTTCCTTATCGGACGCGCCGCCGCCGACGTTTTTGGCGGTACAACCGCGGTTATCGGACGCGATACCCGCGAGTCAGGACCGGCGCTGACTGCAGCGTTGGCCGCTGGCCTCGCCGCAGGTGGCATCGAGGCGCTCGATCTAGGCGTGGCTCCAACGCCAGCGGTGGCATTTGTTGCTGGACAACGCGGTGCTGTTGGTGCGGTGGTGTCGGCGTCGCATAACCCGTGGTTCGATAACGGCATCAAGCTGTTTAGCCCCCAGGGCTCCAAGCTCAGTGATGCAGATCAAGCTGCGGTCGAGGCCCGGCTTGGACAACTCGACCCGTCACTGGCCACCGTTGAGCCGTCCCAAACGTTCGCGTCGATTCAGGCCGAAGTCGGCGGTTGGGTGCAAGCCGTGCAAAGCTCGATCGATGTCGACCTGACCGGCCTCCATGTGGTTGTCGACTGCGCTCATGGTGCAGCGAGTCATGTTGTGGCTCCGGCGTTGGCTGATCTTGGCGCCCAGGTCACCCCAATGTTCAACCAGCCCGATGGCCGCAATATCAACGAAGCGTGCGGCTCCACGTACCCACAATCGCTTGCGAAGGCAGTAGTCGACGCCGACGCCGACATTGGCCTCGCCCTCGACGGTGATGCTGACCGGCTTCTGGCTGTGGACCATATGGGCACCGTGATCGATGGCGACCAAATTATGGCGATGCTGGCCCTTGACATGGACCAGCGAGGCCTGCTGGCAGGTTCTCAGCTTGTGGTTACGGTCATGTCAAACCTGGGACTGCTCCGTTCTATGGACGCCGCCGGGATCTCTTTTGAGGTCACACCAGTTGGTGATCGCAACGTGCTGATCGCTCTTGATCGGCTCGGAGCGAACCTCGGTGGGGAACAGTCGGGTCACCTGATCTTTACTGACCACGGAGGTACCGGCGACGGATTTCTCAGTGGTGTACAGCTACTCGGTTTGCTGAAACGATCTAGCCGGACGATCCGTGATCTCGCAGCGTCCTCCATGGTGGTATTTCCACAGGTTCTTCAGAACGTGCGCGTGACGCAGCCCATGCCGGACATTGCCGATCGGATCTCAACAGAAATCGCCCAGGCCGAGGCAGCTCTCGGCGAGCAGGGGCGTGTGTTGGTGCGGGCGTCGGGCACCGAACCGGTGATTCGCGTCATGGTCGAGGCAGCAGATCAGGCGACCGCACAGCAGACCTGCGATGGGTTGTGTGCGGCGGTAGAGGCACTCGTCTGACCATGTGACGGGTGGCTGGCCCGATCTACGTGCTGCGGCATCCTAGACTCATTGTCTTATGTGCGGAATCGTTGCCATTGTCCGTCGGCAGTCGACCCGTGCCTCTCCAAGCACGGCTCAGGTGCTGGCGTTGGTGAATACTGCCGCTGGAGCCTTCAACGCCGACAGCGTCGCGGCGCTTGATACGTGTCGGGCATCGCTACAGGAACTCAATTCGCTGCTGCTGGGTGTTCCCGGCGCCATTGCGCTGCTGGAATCGCCGGGTCTGAGTGCTGAGATTGCCGCCCAACTCGATCCCCTGATGCAAACACTCACCACCGCTGCCGACGACGCAGTTGCCAGCGGCGAGATCATTGCTGAGGACCTCAATGCTGCTCGCCGGGCGATCAAGGATGTGTTGTGGGCGATACTTCGTGACCGATTAAGCGTCCCAGAGGGCATCCGTGCGTTGGGTGGAGCTGGGGAATCCGCCGCCGTGATCACCGCCCTCTGTTCGGTACACGACGCCCTGTCTGCGCTTGACCGTCTTGAAGTGCGAGGGCGGGATTCCCTCGGTCTGCATCTTTTCGTAAGCGGTCATGGGCAAGATCTCGACGAACCGGCGCTCGCACGTGCAATATCGGACCGCGGTGGTGATCCGTCGTTCGTCAACAACGCGGTCCGTCGTGTGGGTGATGTCGTCAGTTTCGTGTACAAAGAATCTGCCGAAATCGGTGAACTGGGCGACAACACCGCTGCGCTGCGTCGGGCGATTGCTGCCGATGAACTGCTGGTTCGGTTACTGACCAACGATGGGGCTCAGGCCATGGTGGTTGGTCATACCCGGTGGGCCAGCGTGGGCATCATCAGCGAAGCAAACGCACACCCGGTCAACAGCGAAGCAGCTGGGCGGGTCAACGATCACTATTTCGTTGCTGCGCTAAACGGTGACGTCGACAACTATGCCGATCTTGCCGCCGAAGCCGGACTGTCCTTCCCCGCAACGATCACGACCGATGCCAAGGTCATCCCTGCGCTGGTTGCTGAGCGTGTCCGCAATGGCGAAGATCCGACCGAGGCCTTTCGGTCCTGTGTTGCGTCGTTCGATGGATCAGTTGCGATCGCACTCGCAGGTGCACACGAACCCGATGTGCTGAGACTTGCACAACGCGGCAGCGGCCAAGCCATTTATGTCGGTCTAGCCGAGGACACCTTTGTTGTCGCGAGCGAGCCTTACGGCATTGTTGAACTCACCCCGAACTATGTGCGGCTCGACGGCGAAACGCCGGTAGATCCAGCCAACCCAGCCTCGGCTCGAGGCCAGATTTTGACCCTCGACCGGAACTATGCGGGCACGCTGCAGGGCCTGACTCGCCAGAGCTACGACCGCACGCTGTTGCCCTTGCTTGAATCAGACATCGTGACCGCCGAGATCACGACAAGTGACATTGATCGTGCCGGGTATCCGCACTTCCTACTCAAAGAAGTCTCGGAAGCACCCACATCCTTCCGTACCACGTTGCGAGGCAAGCTGATCGAATCCAACGGCCACTTCGAGGTTCGGGTCGGCGATCGCACCCTGCCGCCAACGCTTCGTGAACGGTTGGCAGATGGGTCCATCACCCGTGTCTTGGGTATTGGTCAAGGCACCGCAGCGATCGCTGCGCGTTCTTTTGCCGAGGCACTCGCCGCCCAAGTCGATGGTGGGCGACTGCAAGTCAACTACGACCTGGCAACCGAGCTTTCCGGTTTTGGTATGGAGACCGACATGAGTGAGATGCTCATCGTTGCGGTCAGCCAGTCGGGCACAACAACCGACACGAATCGCACGGTCGACCTAGCCCGTGGGCGGGGCGCGTCGGTTATCGGCATCGTCAATCGTCGGGGTAGCGATCTGACCGACAAGGCCGACGGTGTGTTGTACACCAGCGATGGCAGAGACGTCGAGATGAGCGTCGCCTCGACCAAAGCGTTCTACAGCCAGATCGCTGCCGGGTTTCTTCTAGCTACCGCAATTGCAGACCAAGTTGGCCGTTCAACTAGTGCCGATGCCATGACACAGCGGGTTCTCGCCGGGCTGGTCGAGTTGCCACAAGCAATGGAGACGGTGATCGAGTCACGCGACCGTATTGGTGAGATCGCGGCCAGAGTCGCACCGAGCGAGCCGTATTGGGCAATCGTTGGTTCCGGCAGTAATCGAATTGCCGCCGAAGAGGTCCGAGTCAAACTCAGCGAACTTTGCTACAAAGCGATCGCGTGCGACAGCATCGAAGACAAGAAACATATTGACCTGTCCTCAGAGCCGCTGATCCTGGTGTGTGCTGCTGGGCTGCAAGGAAGCATCGCCGATGATGCGGTCAAAGAGGTCGCCATCTACCGGGCGCACAAGGCGACCCCCGTTGTTATCGCAGCGACCGACGAGACTCGGTTTGGCACCACCGATGTGATTGGTGTGCCGACCGTTGAACCCGAGCTTGGGTTTGTGCTGTCGGCAGTTGTTGGCCATCTGTTTGGTTATGAAGCAGCGCTGGCGATCGATGCGCTCGCCATGCCGCTTCGTAGGCTGCGCTCCTCAATCGAGACCGAGATTGCCTCTCAGCCTGATAGTTACGGCTCGGACATGCTGGCTCGGCTGCAACCCGCGATCGTGCAAGCCCGGTCCACGTTTAGCAATGAGCTACGTCAACGTCGGTACAACGGCCATCTCTCTAGTTCCATTGCGGTCGACTTGGCCCTGCTGCTGCGGTACGCAACCGGGGTCAGCGAGTTGGGTTCCTACGGTCTGGACTTCGGCAAGATCGGCACTCCTGCCGTCGTGATCGATGATCTCGCCCGTGTGCTGGCCAAGGTCATCGACGAACTGACTCGGCCGGTCGATGCCATCAAGCATCAAGCGAAGACGGTCACCGTTGGCATCAGTCGTACCGACGAGAGCCTGCTCCACGTACCGCTGGTCGCGACAGCCATCGATGCAGGAGCATCGCGCGATGCATTGGCGTACAGCACGCTGCGCACCCTTGCGGGTATCGACCCCGCTGTCGTCGAAGTGCTCGGCTTCACTCGCTATGGCATCCAGGGCGACGTCGCCGGCGATGGCGCCACGATTTCGATTATCGATCGAGGCGGCGTGTCCGTTGGGATCCCATCCCGGGTTGACTCCGACCCGGTGTTGCGGGGTACAAAACATCGAGTTGCAACCGAGCGCCAGGTGCTGATCACCCGTGGTCGACGTGACCAACGCCTGATCGCGTTTGTCCCAGAGGTGAAGGATGCCCAGACGGTCGGCATCACCCTGCTCTACATCAAGCTGGCTGATTCCCTTGAACTGAACCTGGTGCGGGCTGTGCTGCAGGCGTATCGCAGTCGTTATGAACAGATTCGTGACGCCGTGCTCGAGACCGAGGTATCGTTCGACGAGGTCTCGTTGACATCGATCCCGCTCGACGAGTTACTTGTGCACCCAGTTGTGCTCATCGCTGACCGCTGGCGGACGAACGCGAGCTGACGCTCGCCCTATTCATGATTCCAATCATCACTCCGGCTGAGATGAGGGAGATCGACGCGAATGCACCGGAAACTCTCGACGAGCTGATCGCCCGGGCTGCGTGGCATGTTGCGCGCAACGCTCGTCAGATGCTGGGCGGCGTATACGGCCGGCGAGTGATCGCGATCGCTGGTCCGGGAAACAACGGCGCCGATGCCAGGGTGGCAGCCGGCATCTTGCGCCGCTGGGGCGTTCACGTCGAGATTGTTGCACCCGATACGAAGGAGCTGGCGCCGGCCGATCTTGTCATCGATGGTGCCTTTGGCACCGGCACGAATCGTGCGTACGAGCCGCCACACGTCGCCGATGGCGTGCCAATTTTGGCTGTCGATTCACCTAGTGGACTCGACGGTCTCACTGGCGAGGCGATGGGCCACCCGTTGGGAGCGACGAGGACCGTCACGTTTGCTGGCCTGAAGCCGGGGCTGTTGCTAGGTGATGGGCCTGACCTTGCGGGTCAGGTCGACGTTGTTGCTCTTGGCCTCGATACATCGTCTGCCACCGCATGGCTGGTGACCGAAGGTGATCTCGCACACCGACTCCCTCGACGACGGCGCAGCGATCACAAATGGAAACGCGGCGTTTATGTCGTCGGTGGATCGCCTGGCATGCACGGGGCTCCTTTCCTGGCTTCGAGCGCAGCGCTTCGAAGTGGGGCTGGGATTGTCTGGTGTGGGCTGCCAGGTCAATCGCCACCTGGCACGGCGTCGGAGATCGTCTTTAAGGACCTGCCTGCCAGCGGCTGGGGCCCAGACGTTCTTCGTGACAGCTCCAGGTTCGGGTCGGTTGTGATTGGCTGCGGTATGGGTGCAGAACACAGCGCCGATGTGGCCGTTATCGCTGGTAGCTGCCCGAAACCCATCGTTATTGATGGCGGGGGACTACGTGCATTGGGTCGGCTGCCTCAGTTGGCGCCGCATGTCGTGCTCACACCACACGACGCGGAGTTTGAGTCGCTCGCAGGTGAACGGCCCGGCCCTGACCGTTTCGCAGCGACCCGCTCCCTGGCAGTGCGCACGGGTGCAACGGTGTTACTGAAGGGTCCACTCACCATCGTTGCCGCACCCGACGGCACCTGCCTTGCATCGGCCGCCGGCGACGAGAGGCTTGCTACTGCAGGTTCGGGCGATGTCCTCGCCGGTGTCATCAGTGCACTGTTAGCTGGTGGGCTCGAGCCGCTCTGGGCTGCGGCGATCGGGGCGTGGCTTCATGGAGCCGCAGGGCAGCAAGGCATGCCACACGGTTTTGTTGCCTCGGATTTACTCGACGGCCTCCGCCAGGTCACGAACCAACTGCTTGGCCGATGACGATTGTCGCTGTGGGCGGTTGAACCACCGGGCATCTCGAAGCAGCTTCCAGGTCCGGTTTGGGCGAGTGGATGCCGGTCGAGACAGCCGAAGGGTATGTAATGGATCGCGGCGGCAATTTTGCTAGCTAGATTCGTGTCGTTACTGTCCTGCAAAGCCAGACGGAGAAGCCCACATGCGTCCAACCGAAGCAGTCATTGACCTAGGGGCCATTGGCCGCAATGTTGAACGCCTGGTTGCTCGGGCCGCTCCTGCACAGGTATGTGCGGTGACCAAGGCAGATGGATACGGCCATGGCAGTGTTGCATCAGCTCGAGCCGCTCTAGACGCCGGATCTACGT
The DNA here is from genome assembly GCA_003485885.1 of Acidimicrobiaceae bacterium. Lineage (GTDB taxonomy): Bacteria > Actinomycetota > Acidimicrobiia > Acidimicrobiales > UBA10347 > UBA10347. The sequence continues at coordinate 5,601 of DNHM01000504.1, read as the reverse complement.
GGATCGCTGTGGCGCTGGTGGAGGAGGGCATCGAGCTCCGCCGGTCAGGTGTGACCGCCCCGATCTTGCTGTTGTCGGAGCCGCGTCCTGGCGAAATGTTCGAAGTCGTCGAGGTCGACCTCACACCGACCGTCTATTCGCCGGTCGGCCTAGCCGCGCTGGTCGCTGCCGCCGGGTCAAGACGGCTCACCAAGCCGGTCGATGTCCATCTGAATCTGGACACCGGGATGAACCGAGTTGGGCTTCGTCCCGAAGGCAATCGAGATACCGCCGACGGGAGTCATGCCCTCGAAGTTGTGCGGGCGATTGCGGATAAGCCCGATATCCAACTCGGCGGCGTGTGGACACATCTCGCGGTAGCTGACGAACCAGGTCGACCCGAGACCGATTTGCAGCTCGGCCGCTTCCGCTCGTTACTCGACGTGCTGCGCGATGAACTCGACGAGTCGGTGATTATCCATGCAGCGAATTCGGCTGGTCTGTTGGCGCGCAACGACGCGCTGTTTGACATGGTTCGGGTGGGTATCAGCACGTACGGCATCGAACCAGCAGTTGGGTTGGGTCACGACCTAGGGCTTGAACCAGCGATGACATTGACGACACAATTGTCGATGGTCAAGCGTGTCTTTGCGGGCGAAGCGATTTCCTATGGGCTCGAGCACACCTTCGAGGCGGAGACTGTCGTCGGCACGATTCCCATGGGGTATGCCGACGGGCTCCGTCGTGATTCTTACCGCAGGGGCGGCCAAGTCATTGTTGGCGGTCAGCTTCGACCGATCATCGGTGTCGTCACCATGGATCAAGCCATGATTGACCTTGGCCCGAACTCCGTCGATGTCGAAGGTGACCTGGTCGTAATTATCGGCGACCAAGGCGACGAATCGATTTCAGTCCATGACATTGCCGCAAGGCTCGACACGATTCCGTATGAAATTGTGTGCGATACCGGACGGCGCGTCCGCCGTCGCTACCTGTAGCAGCAGGATCCTTTCATGGCCCGTGTAGTGCTCGTCGAGCCGTACTACGGCGGGTCACATCGCGCTTGGGTCGACGCCTGGGTACGTCACACTCGCCACGAGATAACGCTGGTCACACATCCCGATGCATTCTGGCGGTGGCGGATGCGCGGCGGGGCGGTCACACTGGCTGCTGCCTTCGACGACGTCGTGGCAGCGCATGGCCGGCCCGATGCTGTTGTCGTCAGCGGACTGGTCGATGTCGCTGCCTTTGCGGGTCACGCCCGGCGATCCCTTGGCAACAGGCCGCTTGCGACGTATGTGCACGAGAGCCAGATGCTCTACCCCCTGGCCCCGAATCAACGGGCTGACACGTCGTTGGCTCTCGTCAACTGGCAGTCGCTCGTGGCATCAGACCAGGTGTGGTTCAACTCGACGTTCCATCGGGATGCGTTGCGAGAGGCCATGCCTCGGTTGCTGAAGTCACAACCCACGCCGTCACACATCGATCTGATTGACCCGGTCTTCGAGCGTTCGACGGTGTTGTGGCCCGGTGTTGAGACCGTTGCGCTGATCGCAGGTGAACGAAACGAACGTGAGATGCCACGGGTGCTGTGGAACCAGCGATGGGACCACGACAAGAACCCCCAAGCAGTGTTCTCGGCGCTGGCTGATCTGGCCGACGAAGGGGTGTCGTTCACGGTCGCGCTTGCGGGTCAGAACCAACGCCCCGACAACCCCGAGTTCGCGTGGGTGCGCGAACGACTGGGCGAACGCATCGTCCATCATGGTTTTGTGCCAGATGACGAATATCAGGACTTCCTGCTGAGCGGTGATGTTGTGGTCAGCGCTGCGGATCATGAGTTCTTTGGGATAGCGATCGTCGAAGCGATCGCAGCAGGAGCCGTGCCCATCTTGCCGAACCGGTTGAGCTTTCCCGAGTTGATCGACCCCGCATGGCACCAGACAACGCTCTATCCAGACGGCGAACTTCGCAACCGGCTCCGTTCGGTTCTGACCGACGTTGGAGCGGCCAAAGCAGCGGTGGATGGGCTCCGTAACTCGATGGTTTGTTTCGATGCAGCAACCTCGGCGACGGCACACGACGACGCAATTGATCAACTCATGTTGAGCCAACACTGACACTGGGGCGTTGGGCTCGGCGTGACTTGTGGCACCAGGACCGCAGGGCTGGTCCTTGCGGCAGGTAAATTCGTTGGGTGGAACGCACCGCCGACTTCTCTGCGCGTTCAGCAGGGCCTGATGACACCGCTGTGATAGCCCAGGCCATCGCCGCGGTTCTTGTGCCGGGCGACGTACTCGTGCTTGGCGGTGACATGGGGGCTGGTAAGACCACGTTCACCAAGGCACTTGGTGCTGCGCTGGGTATCACCGAAACAATCACCAGTCCCACCTTCACGCTGCATCAGCAGTATGAGGGCGGCCGGTTCACACTGCATCATCTCGATGTGTACCGCATCGACCAGATCGAAGAAGTCATCGACTTGGCACTCCCAGAACTCTTCGAGAGCGGGGGAGCGGTCGTGATCGAGTGGGGCGACACCATTGCTCCGGCGCTCCCTGCCGGCTTCGCGTTACTGTCCTTCGGGTTCGGCGATGGAGACGACGATCGCCATATCTCGCTAACCGCCATCGGGTCGGCATGGCATATGCGAGTTCCTGGCCTCAAAGAGGTACTCGCTGACCGGCTGATCGATCGACAGGACGACTACTAATGCTCATTCTCGGAATCGAGAGCGCGACCGCTCAGGTCGGTTGCGCTATCGGCGGCCACGAAGGTGTTCTCGCATCGACTCATTCGGCTCGCGCCCGGCGCCATGCCGAATCTCTGGCTCCCCAGATCGAATTCGCGCTGTCACAAGCCCGTATCCGCATTGACGAGATCAGTGTTGTTGCGGTCGACGTTGGTCCTGGCCTGTACACAGGCTTGCGGGTCGGTATTTCGACCGCGATGGCTACCGCATTCGGGCTTGGCGTTCCCATGATTGGCGTAAGCAGCCTGGATTTGCTCGCCTTTCCAGTACGCCATACCCGTCGGCTTATCGTGGCCACGATCGACGCCCGCCGCGGTGAACTCTTCACCGCGTTCTATCGGCAGGTGCCGGGCGGGATCCAACAAGTTTCCGAACCGCGTGTTGTTACGCCCGATGATCTCTATGGCGAACTCCAAGCAGCCAGCACTGAATGTCTCGTGGTCGGCGATGGGGCATTGCGGTATCGCGACCAACTCGAAGGCCTGACCAAGGTCGAGATTGCCGACGTGAGCCTGGCGTACCCCTCTGCATCCTCGCTCGTAGCGCTGGCTCATCCTCGGGCATTGCGCGAAGAGTTCGTGCAACCAGCCGAGATCACGCCGCTGTACTTACGTCGGCCCGATGCCGAAGTCAACTGGGAAACGAGGCCAGAGCGGTGACACCGCAACCAGCGACACCCCTGACACCTCGCACATTGCGGGCACTCACCGAGGGCGATATCGCCGCGCTGCAGGTCATCGACGATGCTGCACACGGCCAGGCTTGGTCACAGCGCACATTCACAGACGAGGTCGAACGCTCCGACCGACTCCACCTGGTTGCGGAAACCGACTCGGGCATCGTGGGTCATGCATCTGCATGGATCGATGGCTCTTCGTGTCGAATCACCAATGTGGCCGTGGCTCCCGATCACCATGGTTCCGGACATGCCACCTCACTGTTGTTGGCCCTGATACACCAGGCGCTCGCCTCGACCAAGGTTGCGAATCTGCAGCTCGAGGTCCGGCCAGCGAACCGGCGGGCCCAGCGGATGTATGGCCGTTTCGGCTTTGTGCCGGTAGGTATCGAGCGGAACTTCTATGACCGCAGCGATGATCAAGGCAACAAGGACGCCGTGATCATGGCTGTTGTCGATGTGTGTACTGATGTGTGGCGAGAGCGCCTTTCGGCACTCCAAGACGAACACGACCTATCCACGAACAACACCGACGCGGGAGCAGCAGCATGACGGACTCATCAGATCAGATCATCCTGGGTATCGAGACGTCGTGCGACGAGACCGCCGCGTCGGTCGTCGTGAACGGCAGCACGATCCTCTCCTCGGTCGTGAGTAGCCAGGTTGACCTGCATGCACGCTTTGGAGGCGTCGTCCCCGAGATCGCAAGCCGGGCGCACACCGAACTCATCACGCCAGTCATTGCCCAGGCCTTGGTCGAAGCTGGTCGAACCGGCAAGGAACTTACGGCTGTCGCAGCGACGTATGGCCCCGGGCTGGTGGGATCGCTACTCGTTGGTGTCAGCGCAGCCAAGGCATTGGCGCTTACGTGGGGTGTGCCATTCGTCGGAGTTAATCATCTCGAAGGCCATCTCTACGCTGGGTTGCTCGAAGAACCTGACCTGCAGTTTCCGCTCGTGGTGCTACTTGTGTCGGGCGGTCACACGATGCTCATCGAGATGCAAGGCCATGGCCGGTACCGGCTTATCGGTCAGACGGTCGACGATGCAGCCGGCGAAGCTTTCGACAAGGTCGCCAGGTATCTCGACCTGGGTTACCCGGGAGGCCCGGTCGTGGATCAGCTTGCGACCCAGGGGGACCCGACGGCGATCAAGTTCCCTCGACCAATGATCAACGAGGGCTACGACTTCTCGTTCAGCGGGTTGAAGACGGCCGTGATCAACCATGTTCGCAAAAACCCCGACGTGTCTGCCGAGGATGTCTGCGCGTCATTCCAGGCTGCGGTTGTCGACGTGTTGCTGACCAAGGCCAAACGGGCAGCCGAAGAAGTTGGCGCCACTGCGATCTGTCTTGCCGGGGGTGTTGCAGCAAATAGTGAGCTGCGAGAGCGCACGCTCGACTATTCGGTCGAGACCGGGGTGCGTGCGTATGTGCCGAGTCGGTCGATGTGTACTGACAACGCGGCCATGATCGCAACCGCCGCCTGGTGGCGGCTTAACGCCGACGGCCCATCTGGCTTGGATCTTGGTGCGGAACCGAACCTGAAGCTGGACTGGGTGGCCTAAGTCACACCCGCAAAACAGGCTGGAGACTGCTGCTTCGGTGCGGCCCGGGATTTCCCACTGTCGGCACCAAAAAGTGCGACACAGAGGGTTGACTCCGGAACTCTCACCACTAGAGTTAGCACTCGCCTGTCGAGAGTGCTAACTCTTGCCAAGTGAATCGGTCACCGCTTGTGCAGAGCGATTGGCCCAATAAGAAATACCTCATAACACCTTTCGAGCTTAATTTTAGGAGAGCCTCGATGAACCTTCAGCCTCTCGAGGACCGCATCGTTGTTCGCCCAAGTGAGGGCGAAGAAATGACGGCTAGCGGCCTCGTAATTCCCGACACTGCCAAGGAAAAGCCACAACAGGGCGAAGTCCTTGCTGTTGGTCCTGGCAAGCGCAGCGACACCACTGGCGAGGTAATCGCCATGGACGTAGCCGCTGGCGACACTGTCATCTACTCAAAGTACGGCGGCACCGAGATCAGCTCAGGTGGCGAAGACCTCTTGATCCTTTCGGCCCGCGACGTGCTCGCGATCGTCAAGTAGTCACCAATGACCAAGATTCTCAAGTTTGACGACGCAGCTCGTCGCAGTCTCGAAGCGGGCGTTAACAAGCTCGCTGACGCGGTCAAGGTCACACTCGGC
>DNHM01000386.1 GCA_003485885.1 Acidimicrobiaceae bacterium | reverse complement strand
CGGGTCATCAGTGGATGTTTCGAGGCTTCCTCGCGCCAGATCTGCTGGTGAGCATCGGTCAGACCCTGACCGCCGTATTCGACGGGATAGGTGAGACCGGCCAGCCCCGCTGTCGCGGCTGCTTGTTGGAAAGCCACACACTCGCGATGGGTCAACTCGTGACGCGGGTCGTCGGTCTCTGCGACTGAGATTCCGGTTGCGTGCTGGTCCAGAAAGTCGGCGCACCTCTTGCGGAACGTTTCAAGGTCGGTCACGTTGCCGTGTGGCGCGGATACCTCGGTCTGAGTCATGGAGTTCCCACCGTGCGTGCTTTCGTTACGAATCGCTCGTTGGTGCTATCACATACATGCCTAGCAATGTTTGGCACATTCTGGCGTAGCACTGTTCTGAGGAGGATTCGGGTGGCGCATCCAGGGGTTCATGCGAGAACGAGGCCTGACCATCCGGCGATCATCATGGCTGGATCTGGAGAGACGCTTACGTATCGCGAACTCGACGAGCGTTCAAACCAACTCGCGCACGCGCTTGGAGCCCAAGGACTGCGCCGTGGCGGCCATGTTGCGATGTTCATGGAGAACCAGATTCGGTACATGGAAATCGTGTGGGCATGTTTCCGCAGCGGCCTGTACATCACCGCGATAAACAGCTATCTCACTGCCGAAGAAGTGGCCTACATCATCGATGACTGCGACGCAGAGGTCGTGATCAGTTCACGGGCCAAGGCGGAACAAGCCGCGGCCATCAACCCGGCAATTACACCCAAGGTGCAGCGGTGGCTGATGGCCGATGGGGTGGTCAGCGATCCTGGTGGGCCCGAATGGGAGAGCTACGAGGACGCCACCGCAAGCCAACCGAGCGTTCCGATCGATGACCAGAGCATGGGTTTTTACATGTTGTATTCGTCGGGAACCACCGGGCGTCCCAAAGGCATCAAACGTCTATTGCCAGACCTTCCGCTCGACGAGCAGGACCCGCGCACCATACAGATGGTCGACGGTCCGTACGCCTACAACGAAGACATGGTGTACCTATCACCGGCACCGATGTATCACGCTGCGCCGCTCGCATTCTCAAACGTGGTCCAGCGCGTTGGTGGCACATTGGTCATCATGGAGAAGTTCGACGCTGCAGGATCATTGGCCGCGATCGAGAAGTATCAGGCCACCCATGCCCAGTTCGTGCCGACCATGTTTGTACGCATGCTCAAACTGGACAAAGAAGAACGACTTCGGCACGACGTTTCGTCGCTGCAGGTCGCTATCCATGCGGCAGCCCCGTGTCCGGTCGATGTGAAACACGCCATGATCGAGTGGTGGGGGCCGATCATTTTCGAGTACTACGCCGGCACCGAGGGCGTGGGCTCAACTCTTATCGACAGTCATGAATGGCTGGAGCATCCCGGTTCTGTCGGCCAGGCGCGCCTCGGTGTGCTCCATATCTGTGACGACGAAGGTAATGATCTCCCCGCCGGTCAGATCGGTGGCGTGTACTTCTCAGGCAGCGGTGACTTCGAATACCACAAGTCCCCGGAGAAGACCGCCGATGCCATGCTCGATGGCGGCCGGGGTACGTTGGGCGACATTGGTTATGTCGACGACGAAGGCTACCTCTACCTGACCGACCGCAAGGCACACATGATCATCAGCGGAGGGGTAAACATCTATCCCCAAGAGATCGAGGACGCGATGATTGCACACCCGGCGATCATGGATATCGCCGTGTTTGGTGTACCCGATGCAGAGATGGGTGAGCAGGTGAAGGCCGTGGTCCAACCCGCTGACGGTTACGTGGCCGACGACGCACTCGCTCGGGAACTCATTGCCTTTACCCGCGAACATATTGCCCACTACAAATGTCCTCGTTCGATCGACTTCGAGGCAGAACTGCCTCGTCTGCCAACCGGAAAGCTCTACAAGCGACTTCTCCGAGATCGTTATTGGGGCAAGACCGACTCGACGATCGTGTAGGAGCGAACTTTTCGATGAGCTTGATGTCTGTTGAAGAGGCAGGTAACCCTGACGGAGCGCCCATGCTCCTGGTGCATGGTTTCCTGTCAAGTAATGCCCAATGGGACCTGAACCGTGACGAGCTTGGCAAGCACTATCGACTGCTGCTGGTGGAGCTCCCTGGTCATGGGCAGTCTGATGCACCGGATGAACACGACAGTTATGCGATTGAACGACTTGTCGATGAACTCGAAGCCATTCGCGAACGACACAACGTCGACACCTGGTGGGTGTGTGGGCAGTCGTTGGGTGGAGCCATATCGATCCTGTACGCCTTGGCTGCTCCAGACCGAGTCCGCGGATTGGTCTTCACGAATACTCGGGCTGCGTTCGGTATCAAACGTGAAGGGGTCTCAGCCAAGGGGGGAGAGCCACCGTCGATTACCTCAACGCGAGACCTGCCCGTGCACCCTATTAATGCGAAGCGCTTGGCCGAGCCGATCAAACAGCGCATGGTCGCGGCCGCTGATGCGATGAGTGTCGACGCGACAAATCAGTTCCTTGCTCGACGTCATACATGGAAGTCCACCGGTCGTATGGCGGAGCTCTCCATGCCTGTGCTCCTGGTGAATGGCGAATGGGAGTCTGCTTTCCAGCCATTCGTGGATGAGGCCAAGTCACGTATCCCGCATATCCACGTGGTGTCAATCCCGGGCGGGCACGCCATCAACGCCGAACAACCCGAACGTTTCAACGAAGCGGTCATTTCCTTCATCAACGGCTAACGACACAACAGCTACCAGGTACGTGTCCCTTCGGCTAACGGAGTAGGGAAGCAAAACAGTGAGAAAGAAGAACTGTGCTGAACAAATTCGATGACTTTCCGATTCATCAGACACCGGAGCCGATCGCGCATCCTGCGACATCGGATCCAAACTTCTATGACCGGACCTGGTTCAACGG
>DNHM01000471.1 GCA_003485885.1 Acidimicrobiaceae bacterium | reverse complement strand
ATGGCAAACCGGCTCGCACCGCGGTGGCGATCGCCGAGGACGCTGGCCTGCACGAACGATATGTGCGCGAGTGGCTCAGCGCTATGGCGTGTGGTGCGATCGTCGACTTCGATCCGGCCACGGACACCTTTGCACTGCCGGTCGAACATGCCGGGCTGCTCACCCGCCGGGCGGGGCCGCTGAACCTGAGCACGCAGTGTCAATACGTCGCACTTCTTGGCGAGGTCGAAGACGAGATCGCCGAAGCTTTTCGTAGCGGCGGCGGCGTGCCTTATGACCGTTACCCCCGGTTCCAGGCGCTTATGGCTGAGTCGAGCGGTCAACGTTATGAACGCACACTGATCGATCAGGTCGTACCAATCCTGCCGGTGGGCCAAGCACTGGAAGCCGGCATCGATGTCGCCGACGTTGGCTGCGGCAGCGGTAAAGCGATGCGTATCTTCGCGGCTGCATTCCCTGCTAGCCGGTTCGTAGGCTTCGACATCAGCGAAGATGCCATCACCGTCGCTCGGGCCGAAGCGGCTTCGGCTGGCCTGACCAATTTGAGCTTCGAGGTGGCCGATGCAGCGGCGCTCGATCAGGTGGATCGGTTCGATTTCGTGACCACGTTCGATGCCATCCATGATCAGGCCCATCCCGACACGGTTCTGGCCGGCATCTACCGCATGCTGCGATCCGGTGGCACGTATCTGTGTGTGGAGCCGAAGTCGTCGAGCGAGTTGGCCGACAACATCGATGAACCCATGTCAGCGTTTATGTACAGCGTGTCAACCATGCACTGCATGACCGTGTCGTTGGCGTACGGCGGCGAAGGGCTCGGCACAGCGTGGGGCCACCAAACCGCGGTCGAGCGGCTGACGTCGGCCGGGTTCTCTGACATCGAGGTAACCGGCGTGCGCGACGACCGCAGCAACAGCTACTTCCTGTCCACCAAACCTGCGTAGTCCGTTATCGGTTGGGGGTGTCGTCGACTGCGTCGAGATGGTCGAGCAGCGTCGGCTTGGTCCACAACCACACGGCGACGGCGAGAAGGATCGAGCCGAAGATCACCACGGTGAGCTGGGGACCCCACCAGTCACCCAGGGCACCTTGGGCGAGCGAACCGACCGGGAACGCGAGCGTGAAACCCATGACCCGCACTGACATGACCCGGCCCCGCATCTCGTCGGCCACGATCATCTGGACCGCCGTGTTGGTGGTGGCGATGACCACCAGAAATCCGCCGCCAACGATCAGGAGCGCTGCGAGACCCAGTGGCCAGTTGGGCGCCAACCCGAAGGCGATGACGGCCATTGCGTAGGTGGGGAGTCCCCACCGCACGAGTGCTGAGCGAGTGACGACGCCGTCCCACGACGACAACATTGGCGCGACCATGACCGCGCCCACACCGACTGCGGCCGCGAGCACACCCAACACCCGGGGCCCGGCGTCGTAAACATCGGAGACGAACACCACGGTGAACTGGGTGATTGGATTACCGAAGAACGCGACCAGCATTGCGCACAAGATGCTCACCCGGATACCGGTTCGTTTGTTGATGTAACGCAGCCCTTCGCCGAACCCGGCGGCCACGCCCTTCTTGGCGTGTCCGGGAACACGCTCGTTCGGCACGGGCCGGACCATGGCGAGCGCGACGAGCACCGCGATGAACGACAGTCCGTTCAGGAAGAACGCCCACGCCGGGCCAGCCACCGCGAGTAACACGCCAGCTAACGCGGGACCGATTGCGCGGGCTGCGTTGAACTGTGTCGAGTTCAGCGTGATCGCCGAAGCCAGGTCTTCGCGGGGAACGAGTGCAGGAACGAACGCTTGCCAACTGGGAATATTGAGGCCGGCAAATACACCGGTGAGTGCAACGATGACCAGGATTAGGGCCGGCTCGCGCCAATCGAGCACCCAGACGCCCCACAGCAGGAAGGCGGCCGCGGCCATCGCGGTTTGTGTCGCCAGCAATACCTTCCGTCGATCGTTCCCGTCGGCCAAAGCCCCACCTAGTGGTCCGAGCACGAAGGATGGAATGAACTGCGCAAAACCCGCCAGTCCGACCCAGATTGCCTTACCGGTGAGTTCGAACAGCACGAATGGCACGGCCAGGTTCTGTAACCAGCTGCCCGAGTTCGAGATGATCGCGCCGATGAAGAAGATGCGGAAGTCTCGGTGCCGCATGGCCCGCATGCCTTGGCGGAAGCCCACGGGATGCGAGGCCGCCGGGCCGGTCCCAACCGGGCCACCAACGTTGCGCTCACCCTTGTGCTTGCTGCGAGGAAGCCGGGGTTTGTGCGAGCTGTCGTTCACCGGAGTCCCATGGGACGACAGTAGACAATGATGGTGCGCCAACGCGCACCGGTCCGAGTGGTCCTTCGTTGACTCGGTTGTGTGACATAGCGGTTGTTAACGACACCGCCGCAAACCCAACCACGGTTTAGCTGTCTGGGCTCACGTTCGACCACTGCAACTATGGATGGACGTCGGTCGTGGAGTTGATTGTGGTCGGGGCGACGAGTACGCCAACATCTGAGGACGCAGCTTCGCAGGCTGCCGAGCTGGCAAAAGCGCTTGGTGCGCGCCTCCATGTGGTCTCAGTGGTTACACAGCGGGATACGACACAGATCCATGGCGGTGGTGAGTCCTGGGTCCATACATCGCGCGATGAGGCCCAGCAGCGCATGTCCACCCTACGTGTCGCTCTCGGCGATGGGTTTGAGCTGACGACGGGGCTCGTCGAGGGTTCAGATCCGGCCAAGGCACTCTGCAGCGACGCCGAACGACTTGGGGCCGACCTCATTGTGGTGGGTTCTGTTCGCACACAAGGTAGTGGCCGAGTACTCGGGTCGGTTGCAACCGATGTCATACGACGCGCCCCTTGTAGCGTTCTCGTTGCCAAAACTGCCTGAGGCGCTACCCAACTAAGGACCACGAGCGAGAGACGATTGTTCGCCTTTCTCACTGACGCGCTGTCGCGGATTGCGAGCACTGAGACATCCTCGTCGGCGAATGCAACAACGCCTCCGACGGGAACGGCCGCATCAGGATCGAGGCCCTCTTGGCCGTAGTCGTCGATGAGTTGTTCTGCCTGGGCGTGGCCATCTTCGATGCGCCACAGTTGAGAAAATCCTTAAATACCAACGGCTTCACCCTGGTCGATGAGGTGCGTGGTGTACTGGGAGTCGACCTGATACTCGGCCACCAACTCGCCTGTTGACGGGTTGAGCTGGCGGACAACAGGATCCTCGCGGGTAGTGAGCCAAAGCCATCCGGCTGCGGTCATCAGGTCCGACGAATACCAATCGCCGGGTGCGATGGTGATCTCTTCGAGGATTTGGCCGGTAACACGGTCTAACCGCAGCAGTGTCCCCGCGTTGTTGTCGGTGGCCCACAGGGCGTCGGCGGTGAGCTGCAGGTCGCCCACGGCTCGCTCCGCAAGTTCAACCGGCGTGTCCAGAGTGGCAGTGACCGGGTTTAGTCGCTGGATCACCTCGCCGTCGGCATTAGCGACTCACAGATGGTCTTGGTCGCTGGTGATGATCTCGATGCTGAATAGTTCTGTGGTGAATGCCATCACTACCTCGCCGGTGGTTCCGTCGACGGCGAGCAGTTCGATCAGGCACCTGGCCTACGTATGTTCAGAACGTTCGATTGACTCACTAGAGAATGCCTCGGAGACGAGCACTACCGGCGAGACACACGCATCCAGCGCCGTGGTCGTCGCAGCCAGGAGCGCGGGATCGAGTGAGGCCAAGAGTGCGACCGAGTCTTCGTTGGGGTCGAACGAACCGAGGTCACCGGCATTACCGACTCGTCGAGTTC